>CAMEAW010000019.1 GCA_945911685.1 Bordetella parapertussis | reverse complement strand
GCCACTTTCAGGCTTCGCTTGGTCTTTGTGCATCAGAATGAACGTGGCGCTTGTGACAGGCCATGAATCAGCACCAGGTTGATCGGTTAAGACAACGCCCATTCCGGGTGCGCTATCCCACTTGGCGTTTGCAGCGGCAGCAGCGAACGACTTTTGGTCAGGCTGAACGGCTTTGCCGTCTTTGTTTGTCAGTTGCGTCCAAGCCAAGCTATTTTGCTTCGCGTAGGCAAACTCAACATAACCGATCGAGTTTTTCAACTGCTTCACGTACGCCGCAACACCCTCGTTGCCCTTACCACCTTGACCAACTGGCCACTTCACAGCTTTACCTTCACCGACTTTTGCTTTCCAGTCAGCAGAGACTTTGCTTAAGTAATTGGTCCAGCCAAAGGTTGTACCAGAGCCGTCTGAGCGGTGCACCACGATAATGGCCGTGGCAGGCAGCTTAATGTCAGCGTTGAGTGACTGAATCGCTGGGTCGTTCCAGGTTTTGACTTTGCCCAGATAAATGTCGGCAAGCACAGTACCCGTCAACTTTAGCTGACCTGGCTTCACGCCGTCGACGTTCACAACCGCAACAGTGCCACCGATAACAGCCGGAAACTGCATTAAACCGATTTTATCGAGTTGCTCGCCGCTCATCGGGTCATCAGTCGCACCAAAATCGACTGTTTTGGCAGTAATTTGCTGCACGCCACCACCAGAGCCGATCGATTGATAGTTCACGGCTTTACCTGAAGCGGCTTTGTAGTCAGCGGCCCACTTAGCGTAGATTGGGAACGGAAACGAGGCACCGGCGCCAGTGATATCTGTCGCTTGCGACGCGAAGGCTGTCGCGCCTAGTACGAGTGCGGCAGAGACTTTTAAAAGCGATTGTTTGAACATAGCGTAACCTTTTAGAAGTAAAAAACTACAACCCAACGAGTCACTGGTCTGAAAGCCAAAAACCAGTATCCCTATGGTACAGAGCGAACGTGACGGCTTTATGACAGTCACAAACAAAAATGACCTCCGCAGAGGCCATTCAAAGATAAAATCGTAAGTTATTGATTATTATGTGTTTTGTTTCAAATTCATCAAATGCTCGTGCAGTTTGAAGGCTGCGCGACGGTTTGATACTACGGTGTAACTGCCGTCGGGTTGTTGTCGCCAAGCCAAGCGATTGTCGCGCAGGGCAAACGTAAACGCCTCATCAATCACGCGCTTCTTGAGCGTTTTTTCTAAGACCGGAAACGCAATCTCTACGCGCCTGAAAAAGTTGCGATCCATCCAGTCGGCAGACGACAGGTAGACGGACTCAGCCCCCCCACTGTAGAAGTAGAACACCCGCGAGTGCTCAAGAAAACGACCAATAATTGAATGCACAGTGATATTTTCAGACAGTCCGGGCACACCTGAACGCAGGGCACACACCCCACGAATAATCAAATCGATCTTCACGCCGGCTTGACTAGCTTTGTACAACTCTTGAATCACGATCGGCTCAAGTAACGAATTGAGTTTTACCAAAATTCGTGCCTTTTCACCGGCACGTGCGGCCCGTGCCTCAGCGCGAATAAGCGACACGACTGTATCGTGCAGCGTAAAGGGTGCCTGCAACAATTCTTTGAGTACCCGTCGCGAACCTAGCCCGGTCAATTGCGAAAAGACTTTATCCATGTCTTCACACAGACGCGGCTCAGCGGTTAACAAGCCAAAGTCCGTATAGAGACTTGCCGTGCGTGGGTGGTAGTTGCCTGTGCCTAGATGGCCGTAACGCTTGATGCGACCCTTTTCACGACGCAACACCAGTGCCATCTTGGCATGTGTTTTATGACCGACAACGCCGTACACCACATGCGCACCGACCTCTTCGAGGCGGGCCGCCCAATTGATGTTGGTCTGTTCATCAAAACGCGCCATGAGCTCTACGACGACGGTCACTTCTTTACCCGCCTTGGCCGCAGAGAGCAATAATCGCATCAACTCTGAGTCTTCGCCTGTGCGATAAATCGTCTGTTTAATCGCCACCACATCAGGATCAACCGCGGCTGCGGTTAGAAAATCGATGACCGGCTGAAAGGATTGATAGGGGTGATGCAATAAACGGTCTTCTTTCGCAATCGCTTCAAAAATGGCAGAAGACCGATTGGGCAAGCTATCAAACGGCGCAGGAATCGGCCCGTGAAATTCTGGAAACAGCAAATCTGGTCTTTTGACTAAATTACAAATCTGCATCAGGCGAGACACGTTGGCCGGGCCATTCACACGGTAAGTGTCGGCCTCGCTCAGCGAGAACTCTTTTTGCAAGAAAGTGGCAATTTCAACTGGGGTCAATACATCAATTTCAAGACGTACGGCCGAGCCGAAATTACGCTGTGACAATTCACCTTGCAGCGCCTGCCGCAAATTAGTGACTTCTTCTTCATCCACAAACAGATCACTGTTGCGCGTCACACGCCATTGATAGCAACCTTGCATGGTCATGCCCGGAAACAACTCACCAACAAACGCACGCAATAGGCTAGTCAATAAGATAAAGCTGTGAGGCTGACCCGATACGTCAGGCGGCATTTGTATCAGACGCGGCAGTGCCCGTGGGGCTTGTACGATGGCAATCGTCGCCTTGCGACCAAAGGCATCCTCCCCAGACAAGGGCACAATGAAATTCAAGCTTTTGTTGTAAACACGCGGAAACGGATGCGCCGGATCGAGGCCGATGGGCGTCAGCAGGGGCATCACATCGCGATGAAACACCGCCTTGGCCCAAGCGTTTTGAGCCTCGTTCCACTCGCTGGCATGGTGCAGGTACACACCCTCAGTGCGCAAGCGCGGATAAATAACATCGTTGAGCAGGGCGTACTGCCGATCGACCATCCGGTGCACTTCTAGCTGCACGCGCTCGTAAGCCTGTTCGGTGGTCATCCCGTCGGGGCCCATTAAGGTGGGGTGTTGCGCTAACTGCTCTTTTAAGCTTGACATGCGAATTTCAAAAAACTCATCGAGATTCGAACTCACAATACAAACGTAGCGCAACCGCTCTAACAGGGGCGTGTCTGGGCGCTCAGCCATGGCCAAGACCCGCTCGTTGAACTGAAGCAGGGACAACTCTCGGTTCAGAAAAAGCGGTTCGGCTTTTTTACGCGCTGGCATAGAAACAGACCTTGATTTTTGGATACCTAGGGTTGTACAACAACAAAGTTACAGTTTCGTAACAATTGGGGTGCTCGTGTGTATTTTTTTGAATTCTGGATACCCTTTTATAATAGGCGCAATTGGGTAACGGATTGACATTGATGGAACACCTCTTGGCAGCAGTAGATCTGGGGTCGAACAGCTTTAGGCTGTCGATCGGACGGGTAGCCGAGCAAAATGGTGCCAAACACATCTACCAGATCGATCGTCTCAAAGAAACCGTGCGCTTAGCCGCGGGCTTAAATGCAGCAAAGATCCTTGATGATGAATCCGTTGAGCGCGCCATCGAGGTGCTCAAACGCTTTGGCGAGCGCTTACGGAGCTTTCATCCTGACAGGGTGCGCGCCGTTGCGACCAATACCTTTCGTGTGGCACGTAATGTGGCGGATTTTCTGCCTCGCGCCGAGGAGGCGCTTGGTTTTCCGATTGAAGTCATCGCCGGGCGCGAAGAAGCCCGCCTGATTTACTCTGGCGTCAGTCACACCCTACCAATCTCGACTGACAGGCGCTTAGTCATCGATATCGGCGGTGGCTCAACCGAGATCATCATTGGCCGTGGTGACGAGCCACTGCTCACTTCGTCGCTTTATATGGGGTGCGTCAGCTACAGCCGAAAGTTTTTTCCAGAAGGTGTCATCGACAATTACGCAATGAAGCAGGCCGAACTCGCCGCCAGACGCGAAATTGAAGTCATCACCAAGCCGTACCGCAAGATGGGTTGGGATGCCGTATTTGGGTCATCTGGCACAGCCAAGGCGCTTTATGCGATCTTGACCGAAGGCCGCTTATCGCCCGAAGGCATTACGCGCGATGGTCTCGAAAAACTGAAGGCTAAACTCGTGCGCGCAGGGCGGGTCATCCCAAACGATCTACCCGGCATCAAGCTTGAGCGTGCCGACGTTTTAACCGGCGGCCTGGCCATCATGAGCGCCTTCTTTGACGAAATGCACGTCGATGTCATGAAAACCGGCGATGGCGCGTTGCGCTTAGGCGTCTTGGTGGATTTGGCCGGTCGCGAAGAGGCCCACGACCGGCGCGACGTCTCTGTGCTGGCCTTTACCAAACGCTATCACGTCGACATCCGTCAATCCACGCGGGTTAAACGCTGCGCCTTAAGTCTATTTGACGCGATGCTGCCAGAGCGCAACGAGCAAGACGAATTACGCCACACCTTAAGTTGGGCGGCCGACCTACATGAAGTGGGCTTATCGATTGCGCAAGCGGGTTATCACAAACATAGCGCCTATATTTTAAATCACGCTGATATGCCAGGATTTTCAAGAGTGGATCAGTCGCAGTTAGGGCTGCTGGCGCTGGCGCACACTGGCAAACTGAGTAAAGCGCAAAATCTGGTTAAAAATCGCGAGCAATGGCTCACCATTTTGTGTATGCGTTTGGCCGTACTGCTGTGCCGACGGCGCGAAGACGTGTCCCGTTTACCACTCTCGGTAAGCATCAAAGGGCACTCAATCGTATGCAAGGTCGACAAAAAGTGGCTTGCCTCGCATCCACTGACAGACTTTTCGTTACATGGAGAAGAAACCGAATGGGGCAAGGTCGGGTTTAATTTTGAGTTGATCCAGGTTTAGCGTGATCAAAGCCAAAATGCTTGCGGTAACGTTGGCCCATATTGCTCACAGAAAGCAGCATCGGAAAATCAGCGGTATTAAAGTCAGGATCCCAGGCTGGTTCACCACACACGCGCGCGCCTAGTTTCAAATAGCCTTTGAGCAAGGCTGGCACCGAGGCCGGCAACTGACTGTCAAGCTGCTCAACGGGATAGCGGTGTAAGGGTTTCACGCTCACATCTTCGGTCAATAGCGAACGGGCTTTGACTTGACGCCAGACTTCGGCCGCCGTTACACCATCGTCGCGCAGGCTTACGCTTGCGCAACCAAACACGTGCTCGTAATGGCCCTGCTTAAGGATCTCTGCCAAGCCTGACCAAAGCATCATCAGGACGCCACCTTGCCGGTGGTCTTCGTGAATGCAGGCGCGCCCAAACTCAACTAACGAGTCTCGCACCTGCCCTAAGCCACCTAGGTCAAACTCAGATTCAGAATAATAACTACCTGCCCGCCTCGCTTGCTGTGGGGTCAAAATTCGGTAGGTACCGACCACTTGATCTGAAGATAGTTCACGCACAAGCAGGTGTGCGCACCAAGGGTCAAAATCGTCGCAATCAATTCCGTCGCGATTATGACCGAGGGCGGCACCATACTCTGCGCTAAACACATCGTGCCGCAACCGCTGTACGAGTTCGATTTCTTGGGGCGACTGCGCCAAACCAACGACTAAGCCTGCAGGATGATCTGAAGCCGTCGGCAACGTAAACAGACTAGAGGCACTTCGTACAAGCTCAAGCATGAGGTTGGTCTCCTGAGGGATGTCTCATCTTGACCAACCAACATTGCACCAAAGTGACGAAATGATGAAGTTTTTTTGACTTCAGTTAAGCCGCTCAGAAACCTGAAGCACCTCGAATTCGAAGTTTCAGGTCACAGAATCGCTGGATCGTTGGATCGTTGGATCGCTATTTTGTTAGATCAACTGCCGCCAACAAATCCACACACTGTGTGGCCAGCGCCTCATCATCGGCCTCAACCATTAGGCGTAATTTGGGTTCGGTGCCTGAAGCGCGAATCAATACGCGACCGCGCTCACCTAATAAAGCTTCGGCTTGTTGTTGAGCGGCCTGCAAGCCCGCATGGGTTGCCCAATCGGTACCCGGCTTAAGCGCCACGTTGATCATTTTTTGTGGATACAAGCGCAAGGCAGACACCCACTGAGCCAAAGTCTCACCGCTGCGCTGCAGGGCCGCTAAGACTTGCAAGGCTGCAACGATGCCATCGCCCGTCGTGTGCGAATCTAAACACAACAAATGCCCCGAGCTTTCGCCACCATACAGCCAGCCACGATTCCGCAATTGCTCTAGCACATAGCGGTCGCCCACTTGTGCACGCTCAAACGGTATACCCATATTTTTAAGCTGACGTTCAAAGCCAAAGTTAGTCATCAGGGTACCCACCACACCGGCTACTGGGCCACGCGACAGACGCTCGCGCAGCACCGCATACAGCAACTCATCACCGTTATAGACGCGTCCGGTTGCATCGACCATTTGCACGCGATCGGCATCGCCGTCTAACGCAATCCCTAGGTCTGCGCCGCGAGCACGCACCTCGGCGGCCAAACTTTCGGGGTGTAAGGCGCCGACGTCTTTGTTGATGTTGAACCCATCGGGTGAAACACCAATGGCGGTCACCTCGGCACCCAACTCGCGAAACACGTGCGGTGCGATATGGTAAGCCGCACCATTTGCCGCATCGACCACAAGTTTCAAACCACCTAAATCCAAATCCGACGGATACGTACTTTTACAAAATTCAATATAGCGGCCAGGCGCATCGTCGATTCGGCGTGCACGTCCGAGCTTTTCAGAGCTGACACACACCATGGGTTCGTCAAGCGCAGCTTCAATGGCAGCTTCAGTTTCATCAGGCAGCTTCATGCCTTTAGACGAAAAAAACTTGATGCCATTATCGTAATAAGGATTGTGTGAGGCACTGATCACAATGCCAGCCACCAGACGCCAGGTGCGCGTCAGATACGCCACCGCGGGGGTGGGTAGCGGGCCCGCTAACAACACTTCGATACCAGCCGAGGCAAAGCCTGCTTCGAGCGCCGATTCAAGCATATAGCCACTGATACGCGTGTCTTTGCCGATCAATACCGTCGGACGACCACGCCTTGCCGAATGTTCTTTAGCCAGTACTTTACCGGCAGCATAGCCAAGCCTAAGCGCAAATTCGGCATTGATGACTTCGCCACCCACTTTGCCACGAACGCCATCTGTACCAAAATATTTTCTTTGACTCATTTTTTTCTCTTTGAAAACGCGCTATTCAAAGCGTACCGGGCGTTGCCTTCCGCGCTCTTGACCCTGCCCTGAACGACGAGGTTTGCCGCGCAACCGCTCAACTAAGATCCCCTGCAACTTGAATAGCTTGCCAAACTTTTAAGGCGTCGTGCGTGGCATCGACATCATGCACGCGCACAACCGCCACACCTCTGGCCACGCCCGCAAGCGCCGCCGCAATACTACCACTCAAACGCTGATCCACAGGCTTGCCCGTCACACCACCAATCAAAGATTTGCGCGAGGCGCCTAAGACAACTGGATAGCCGCTTTGCACAAGCTGTGCCAGGCCGTGTAGCAACTGATAATTATGTTCAAGCGTTTTACCAAAGCCTAAACCGGGATCGAGGCTGATACGGGCGCGCTTCACGCCCAACCGTTCAAGTAAATGGGCCTGCGCCACGAGCGCTTCTTGCACCTCGTACACGACATTTTGATAATGCGGATTACTTTGCATCGTATGGGGTTCGCCCTGCATGTGCATTAAACACACGCCGCAGTTTGGGTGCGCAGCGACAATACGCTGAGCCTCAGGTTGTCGCATACCGGTCACATCATTAATAATGTCAGCCCCAGCATCAAGCGCTGCTTGCATGACCTCAGGCTTACACGTATCGACGGAGATCGCAGCACCGCAATCCCGCATGGCCGCCATCACAGGCAAAATACGCGCCAACTCTTGTTCGATCGAAACAGGCAAAGCGCCGGGACGGGTGGACTCACCGCCAATATCGATAATGTCGGCGCCTTCGATGACTAATTTTTGAGCATGCGCGATCGCCGACGATGAATCAACGTGTTGACCACCATCCGAAAACGAGTCGGGCGTTACGTTGACAACACCCATTAAAAGCGGGCGCTTGAGTGAAAACTCGAAACGCCCGCATAACCAGCTGCCTGACATCGGGGTGAGCCCTGTCTTTGGCTTAGACTACCGCGGCAGGGTCGTTAGTCGGTGCGGCGCCCGTAGGTGGCGTATCTGACGAATCCGCAGGCGCCTGCGGCACTTTCGGTGGACGCGGTGGACGACCTTCGATAATGTCACCGATCTGGTCTGCATCGATGGTTTCCCATTCGAGCAAAGCCTTCGTCATGATTTCGACTTTCTCGCGGCTATCTTCAAGAATCGTACGCGCACGCGCGTACTGCTCGTCGATAATCTTACGGATCTCTTTATCAACCATTTGCATGGTGGCTTCAGACATGTGCGTGGTTTTTGTCACACTGCGACCTAAAAACACTTCGCCTTCATTTTCAGCATAAACCACTGGGCCCAGTGAATCGGTCATACCATAGCGCGTGACCATGTCACGGGCGATCGCCGTTGCACGTTCGAAATCGTTTGAAGCACCCGTGGTCATTTGATTCATGAAAAGTTCTTCAGCGATACGGCCGCCAAATAACACTGCAATGGTGCACAGCAAACGTTCTTTGTCCATGCTGTAACGGTCGCCTTCGGGCAACTGCATGGTGACCCCTAACGCGCGGCCACGCGGGATGATCGTGACTTTGTGCACGGGATCTGTTTTGGGCAGCATGCGTGCCACAATCGCATGACCAGATTCGTGATACGCGGTGTTACGGCGCTCTTCTTCAGGCATGACAATTGAGCGACGTTCAGCACCCATGATGATTTTGTCTTTGGCTTTTTCAAAGTCAGACATGTCAACGGTGCGACCATTGCGACGTGCAGCAAACAACGCCGACTCGTTGACCAGATTGGCCAGATCAGCACCCGAAAAACCAGGGCAACCGCGCGCTAGCGTATGCGCATCTACGTTTTGTGCCAATGGCACTTTACGCATATGGACTTTAAGAATTTGCTCGCGACCGCGAATGTCAGGCAACGGCACAACCACCTGACGATCGAAGCGACCGGGGCGCAAGAGCGCAGGGTCAAGTACATCAGGACGGTTGGTTGCAGCAATCACAATCACGCCCACACCAGACTCAAAGCCATCCATCTCAACCAACATTTGGTTGAGCGTTTGTTCGCGCTCGTCATTACCGCCGCCCAAGCCAGCGCCGCGCTGACGACCCACCGCATCGATCTCGTCAATAAAGATAATGCATGGCGAGTGCTTTTTGGCGTTTTCAAACATGTCACGCACACGCGCCGCGCCCACACCTACAAACATCTCGACAAAGTCAGAGCCCGAGATGCTAAAGAACGGAACTTTGGCTTCGCCCGCAATGGCTTTGGCCAGCAAAGTTTTACCGGTACCGGGTGAGCCCACCATCAGCACACCACGCGGGATCCGACCGCCAAGCTTTTGAAACTTTGAAGGATCACGTAAAAAATCAACAATTTCTTGAACGTCATCTTTAGCTTCGTCGCAACCTGCAACGTCAGCAAACGTGATGGCATTGGTGCCTTCATCGAGCAAGCGCGCACGCGACTTACCAAAACTAAACGCCCCGCCTTTGCCGCCGCCTTGCATCTGGCGCATGAAAAAGACCCAAACGCCAATCAACAACAACATCGGGAACCAGGAAACAAAGATGCTCATGAGCAATGAGGGCTCTTCGCGCGGCTTACCAGACACCGACACGCCTGCCTTGAGCAGATCAGACACCATCCAGAGATCGCCAGGCGAGGTCAGGGTGTAGGGGCGACCAGAATCAGGCGTGACGTGGATCACATCGTTTTGGACATCAACCCGACGGACCTTGCCAGACTTGGCATCCTCCATGAATTGGGTGTAGCTCACGGTGTCTTGTTGAGGTGCGCGAGTGTCGAACTGTTTAAAAACAGTAAACAACACCAAACCAATCACCATCCAAACCGCGACTTTCGAAAAAGAATTGTTCAAGGCCGATCTCCAGCTTGTCATTCTGACGCGCCACGCACCTTTGGCCTAAAGGTCGCGATGCAACGAGGCAAAACACCATTCTACCTGTTAAAAAAGCCCATTCGCACTAATCCCTTACTGTGCGACGGGACCAAAATTGCAACGACCTAAGCCTTTCGACCCTTGGCAATCAAGAAAGTTTCAGAAGAACGATCTCTGGACGCTTTGGGTTTGCGCTCGACTACCCTTTTGAAGTGTCGTTTAAAACTTTCTACGGTTTGCGAAAAGCCGCTGCCATGAAACGCTTTTACGATCAATGCACCATCTGTTTTGAGGTGCATAAGCGAAAATTCAAGGGCTAAATCAATTACTTGTTGAATTCTGGCGGCATCGGCCAAACCAACCCCCGATAAATTGGGTGCCATATCCGACATCACTAAATCTACCTTTACCCCCGCTAGGCTCTGGTTAAGTTGTTCGAGCACAGCGTCTTCGCTAAAGTCACCCAAAATAAACTCAACGCCGGCGATGGGTTCCATCGGCAAAAGATCCAGGGCCACAATTCGACCGTCTAACACCCCACCCTTGCCAACCAAGCGTTCACGTGCCACTTGACACCAGCTGCCTGGTGTCGAGCCAAGGTCAACGATGATATCGCCCCGACGCATTAGTTTTTCAGCATCCAGAATTTCGGTGAGCTTAAAGGCCGCACGGGCCCGGTAGCCCTTTTGAGTCGCCATTTTGACGAATGGGTCGTTAATGTGCTGCATGACCCACTCTTTAGAAAATTTGTTCTTCGCCATTACCGTACAATCTACCTTATGACTATTATGGAACTTACCCCCCGCGAGCGTAGCTCGCTTCGCGCTGCTGCTCACCCCCTGCGCCCGGTTGTACTGATTGGCGACAACGGGCTCACTGAGGCAGTTTTAAAAGAAATCGACCTGAACCTGTCTGCTCACGAGCTGATTAAGGTTCGCGCCGGCAGTGCTGACCGCGACGAACGCGATGCCATGCTTGCAACAATTTGCGACACCCTTTCGTGCGCAACGGTGCACCATCTGGGCAAAATGCTGATTCTGTATCGCTTCGGGTCAAAGGGCACCTACCTTAAACCGCCTGCTGAACCTGCAACCCCAGCCAAGCGTAAGCCTAACGAACCCCACACACCTAAAAAGCTAGCCGCAGCGGGTAAAAAGGTTCAAAAACCAAGCCGACGCAATCGCCCAGAACGCGAGCAAACCGACTTGGCGACTGATCGCCCAACTGTCTATTCGGGCGATCGTCCTGCTCGCCCAAGCAAACGCGCAAGCACCAAGGATACCGCACATGGGATTCCGCGTCGCAGTGGCAGCGCTTTGTCGCTACGTGCCGGCGCCCGGCGTGGGGCACTTGGCACTACTGTGCGTAAGCGAGCACCGGTTAAACGCTAAAAAAATTTATTAGCGTATTGACACTCGCGCAATCTACGGCAGCCCTGCCATCACAAAAACTTCGTCTGACAGCACCCTTAGCGGTGCTGTTTTTTTGCACACCTGCTCTGTTAACATCACCACTTGGACGCATCTCTGCGATGTCGCTCACGCCACGCACCCATGTGCCTAGACGAGCTGGGAAAACTCAAGCTACAAGTACTTAATACTGATGATTTCGTATTCACGGGAGCCAGCTGGGGCTTTTACCTCGACGACGTCACCTTCATATTTGCCAATCAACGCACGCGCGACAGGGCTTGATACTGAAATTAAGTTCGCGCGAATATCGGCCTCGACGTCGCCCACGATTTGGTAAGTGACCTTGGCGCCTGACTCAAGATCTTCGATCTCAACGGTTGCGCCAAACACGATACGGCCATCGGCATCAATGGTGCTCGGTTCAATGAGCTGGGCATTAGAAAGCGTGCCATCGAGTTCGGCGATGCGCCCTTCAATAAAACCCTGGCGCTCGCGCGCGGCGTCGTACTCGGCGTTTTCGGACAAATCGCCGTGCGAACGCGCTTCAGCGATAGCAGCAATGACCGCAGGACGATCGACATGCTTGAGTCGCTGCAGTTCAGCTTGTAAGCGCTCGGCCCCGCGCACAGTAAGAGGAATAGTTGCCATGGTGTTTTCCAGAAAAGCAAAACCCCGGCTCGGAACAGAACCGGGGCAATCAACAATATCTCTATTGTGGGGAAACTTTACGGTAAATGCAAGCTTGGTGACATGCGGATGACTCCAATTTTTTGTTCGAGATCTTGCCAGGGCGGTTGAGTGGGGGCAAAACGACTACGCATGTAGGTCACTAACTCACTCAATTGTTGATCGTCAAACTGCCTGGCAAAACCTTGCATAAAGCCGATTTGGTCGCTGGCGGGTTTGCGAATCCCTTCTAGGATCACGCGAATCACGTTATCGGGTTGCGCGCTATGCAAACCGGTGCTCAGCGCCAGCGGAATATTGACTCCAAGCAAACGCGGGCCATCGCCATCGTGGTGGCACGAGGCACAGGCGGCCTGAAACATGCGCTGTGCGGGGCCGAGCAGTAAAAGTTCGCGCGCGGCAGCTTGCGCTACGTAGGTTTGAGCGGCCAGCGCTGGGGCGCTTTGCTCTTGGAACGATGCCAGATAATGCGCCATGGCAGCAATATCCGCATCGGGCACTTGCGCTAATTGCCTGACAACGGGTGCCATCGGCCCCGAGGCGCTGCCGTGCTCGGCGCTATGGCCGTTACGTAGATAATCGTAAAACGCTGATTGCGTCCAAGGGACCGGGCTCGGCGACCGCGCATTCAACGCAGGGGCCTGCCAGCCATCCACGGTCGCGCCACTCAAATAAGCGAGCCCTGAACGTTCGCCACCCAAGGCATCGCGCGAAGTGTGACAAGCCGAACAGTGCCCCAACCCATTCACAAGATATTCGCCACGCAACCAGGCCGGTGTGCGATCGACTTCGGCCTGTATGGGTTGGGCAACAGGCCCAGGCGTCAGGTAAAGCGCATTCCAAAACGCCATGAGCGGACGCAGACTAAACGGAAACGCCAGCTTGGTTTCGGGCGTTGCCTGACGCACGGGCTCTTGCGACATCAGCCAACCGTACAACGCGGTCAGATCTTCGTCGGTCGTGCGGGTGAACGAGGTGTACGGAAATGCGGGATACAAGTGATGCCCATCGCGTGAAATACCTTCACGCATGGCACGAGTAAACGCTTGTTGTGACCACAGGCCGATGCCCGTTTGAGGATCAGGGGTCAAGTTGGTGCTGTAGACCGTACCAAAAGGGGTTTGAATACCGAGGCCACCCGCGTTTGGTTTGCCTTGCACACTCGTGTGACAGGTCACGCAGTTACCTAACGCGGCTAACTCGCGACCGCGTTCAAGCGTCGCAGTTGAGTAAGTCGTGGTCTGTTGCGAGACCGGCGCCAATGCAGTGCGCTGCCCCAACAGCGACCACGTCGCGCCAAGCAGCGTGGTACCGAGTGCCGCCGCCAACGCAGCGGCACGCAGCCACCACGCGCGCGGCTTGGGCCAGCGTGCATCGGCATGATCGGTCTGTTGACGCGCAAAGCTTGCTTGCAACGGGTCACTTGTTTGCGAGGCCAACTGAAGTTTGTCTGAGGTTTGCGCTGCCAACTGAGGATTGCCGGGGGCGTGGGAATCTGAGTCGCCCTGATACATCAAAGGGTTCAAGGCAGCCCGTACCACCTCAGGTGTAAAGGGTGGCTGCCTGAAACGCACGCCGGTCGCATCAAAAATCGCGTTGGCAATCGCCGCCGTTCCGGGTACCGACGCCGATTCACCCGCCCCGAGCGCCGGTTCGTTATTACGCGGCATCTGCATCACTTCGATGACAGGCACCTGCCTAAAACTCAAAATTGGATACGATCCCCATTCACGGGTGGCAACGGTGTTGCGCGCACGCTCAGTGGGGACTTGTTCAAGCATGGCGCGGCTGGTGGTTTGCACTACGTTGCCATGAATCTGATGTTCAACACCGGCAGGGTTGATCGTTAAGCCGGCATCGTGACCCACCACTACCCGTTTGACATGCACTTCACCGGTACGCTTATTGACTTCAACATCCGCAATCCAAGCCGCCCACGCGGCACCAAACCCTGGCCACTTGCTGTGCACATAGCGCGCCCACGCAACGCCTTGCCCGTACAAGATATCGCCGTCTGCGCCCTGTTGTTGCGGCTGATCATGCATTTTCCAGCCAGCTTTAGTAGCGGTTGCTTGTAATAATTCACGCGCACGTGGGTCATCGAGGTAACGCAACCTAAAGGTCAGAGGATCCACCCCCGCAGCGGTTGCAAGCTCATCGATGTAAGACTCGTGGGCAAACGAGTTGGGCATCGCCGATACGCCGCGCAACCACGAGGCGCGCAAGATTGGCGGCATATCGTTGACCGTGACGCGCAAATTTTGCAAGGTATAGGGCGGGCGCGCGGTGCGATCCCCCATTTCATAGGCTTGTGCGTTGGGTTCGATCGTACGCGTCAGTAATAGCGCAAGTGTGGGTGCACCGTTTGACGGGTACGAGGTTGAAAAATCGTAGGCCGCGATCGAGCCGTCTGCGTGTAAGCCACCCCGCACCTCCATCCATTGCGCCGCGCCCTTGGGCTCCCAAAGATTTTCTTGCTCGCGCGTAAGCTGCACACGCACCGGCGCACCGACTGCACGCGCCAGTAACACGGCATCGGCCGCCACATCATCGGCGCCGTTGCGCCCATAGCACCCCGAGGCCTCCATTCGCACAATTTCAATCGCAATATCTTGCAGTGCGGTTAGGCGTGCCAAGTCTGCACGCAGCACGTGAGGGTTTTGCGTACCCGCCCAAACAGTTAAGGCAAACGGATCGGTCGGATCGGTTTTAAATTCTGCCACGGCACACGAGGGGCCAATCGACGCATGCATCTGGTAGGGCCAGATATAGGTGCGCGACATCGACTGCGCAGCCGAGGCAAGCGCCTGATCGACATCTCCCTCATCCACCAGCTGACGCGGTGTCGCTGGGTTGTTGCGCAACGCTTGCTCGACGTTTGTCAGGTCGGGCAAACCCGCCCAGGGCTTCCAGTGCACACGCAAAGTGTTGGCGGCCAGTTCAGCAAACTCTTCGCGCTCAGCCACCACGCCAACAAAATCCCGAATCACAACAACCGCACGAATGCCCGGGATATGCGCAATCGACGACTCGTCGACTGATTCAAGTAAGTTACCAATAAAGTCACCGTGGTCGGCTCCCGCATAGGGCGGACGAATCACTCGGCCATGCAACATGCCGGGCAGCCGCATATCGTGTACGAACACGAGTTCGCCTGTCGCCTTCGCTGGGATGTCTACACGCGGCACCGACTGCCCGACTGTGTGGTAAGTGGCGGGGTCTTTGACTGGCGTGGCCATCTCAAGCTTAAGGTGGGTGCGCTGCCCTGTGAGTAACGCGGCGTAGCTCGCTGAGGTGGCGGGCATGCCCCGAGCTGCGGCCAACTCAAGCAAATATTGTCGTGCCTGAGCCGCGGCTGCCCGCAGGGGTGCTGCATGGTTTTGGATTGAACCGCTGGCAATGGTGGGCCCTTGATTGGGTGCAGTGCCGGTGTCACCCAGAATGATCTCGACCTGGTCAAGCGCCACGTCAAGTTCTTCGGCCACAATTTGAGCAAATGCGGTTTGGAGTCCAGTGCCAAGATCAACGTGGCCGTGCAAGGCCACCACCCGACCATCCTCCCAAAGCGCGAGCAAAATTTCAACGCCTTCAGCAGGATTGCCTGGCACGGCTGCAGGTTGGCCTGGCGCTGGCGGATTCGCAGGAGGCGGGTCACGCACCACCAACAACGCTCCAGTAGCGTTTAAAAATTCTGCGCGAGTACGTAAAGAACTAGAGTGGGTCATGACTGCGCCTGTGTTGAGCGTGCATCAGCACCGCTGCTCGCTTGACCGCGCGAATAATTTCGATGTGAGTACCACAGCGACAAAAATTGCCAGATAATGCGCTGCGGATTTCGGCCTCAGTGGGGTCAGGTGTATGCGTCAGTAAAGACACCGTCATCACAATCATGCCGTTGAGGCAATACCCACACTGCGCGGCTTGTTCGTCAATAAAGGCCTGCTGCACAGGATGCAACTGCCCGTGTGACCCCAAGCCTTCAAGTGTTGTAATGGCACGCCCGTGCACGCCTTGTGCAGGCACCACGCACGAGCGTGCAGCCACTCCATCAATCAGCACGGTACAGGCACCGCACTGACCTAAGCCACAGCCATATTTAGGCCCATTCAAAGACAGATCATTACGCAGCACATGCATCAACGACACCTCAGCTGACAGTTGTAACTCATGCTGCTGGGCATTGACACGCAGCGTGCAGGGTGACGAAGTGTTCATCAAAGACCTCAGACGCTTAGATACGTTTGTCGTACATGCTCATTCGCATCGAGCTCGGACATCGTGCCGCCGAAACGAATTTGCCCTTTTTCAAGTACATAGGCACGGTCGCACACCAAACGTGCAAAGTGCAGATTTTGTTCAGAGAGCAAGATACTGACCCCTTGCTTTTTCAATGCCAAAATCATCTGTACCATTTGCTCAACAATCACAGGTGCTACACCTTCAGAGGGCTCATCAAGCAGCACCAAGTAAGGGTTACCCATCAAACTACGCGCCACAGTCAGCATTTGTTGTTCACCACCACTCATCTGCCCGCCCGGGCGCCTGGGCATCTCACCCAGATTCGGAAAAAGTGTAAACAACTGCTGCACGGTCCAAGTCGGGGCCGCAGAGCCATCGGGCCACAAACGCCCCTTTTGCCGACCAACCTCGAGGTTCTCTAAAACCGTTAGATCGGTAAAAATTCGCCGATCCTCAGGCACATAGCCTAGCCCACTTGCCGCAATACGGTGCGCTGCGTCTTTTGAGATATTACGCCCCATAAATTGCACGTCACCAGCGCGCTTTTCAAGCAAACCCATCAACGCTTTCATCGTGGTTGATTTACCCGCCCCATTGCGCCCCATCAACGCCACGACTTCGCCGCGTCTCACCTCGAGATTCACGTCGTACAAGATTTGAGCTGCGCCGTACCAAGCACACAGGCGATGTGCAGACAGAAGCGGACCCGCCTTGCTTGAGGCACCAGTCGCCGTCTTAGGGTCTTCAGTCGGCCGAGAATTGCTCAACTCTTCGCTAGATCTTTTACGTGCCTGCGTCTCGGCATGAGCGTCCGAGACCGCCGTCTCGTGTTCAAACGTCGCACCTGAGCCAAAGTACACCTCTTGCACTTTAGAATCTTGACGAACCTCGTCGGACGTACCCTGTGCAATCAGTCGCCCGCGCGCCAAGACAATGATACGGTCGGCGTGGGCGAATACCACATCCATGCTGTGCTCGGTAAACAGCACCGCAATGTTTTGCTCAATCACCAATTTTTTGGTTAATGCCATCAAGGCGTTGCGCTCTTTCGGTGCCATCCCTGCGGTGGGCTCATCCATCAGCAACAACCGCGGACGATTAGCAAGCGCAATCGCTAACTCGACACGCTTCACATCGCTGTAAGCCAACGCGCTACAGGGGCGATCCGCTTGCGTAGCCATCCCAACCTGCTCAAGCAACTCAAGCGCTCGGGTGCGTTCGTGCGCGCGCGCAGCCTTTACAAACGAAAATACCAGCCCCGCATGCGACAGCAACGCCATCTGCACGTTTTCAATCACTGTTAAAGACGAAAACGTTTCGGCGATCTGAAACGTGCGGCCGACCCCTAAGCGCCAGATCTCTCGTGGAGCAAGGCCAACTAACTCTTGCCCTGCTAATCGGATCGACCCACGGTCAGCCTGCAACTGACCATTGACCATATTGAAGGTGGTTGATTTGCCGGCGCCATTCGGGCCAATCAAGGCTAACAGTTCGCCCGCCTCGAGCTCAAACGAAATGCCATCAACGGCCTTCACCCCGCCAAAGGACTTACCTAAGTCTTTCACTGTTAACAGACTCATGTCTGTCCCCTTACTGGCACGCGCAAACTAATACGACGTGCAAAGCCTGCAATCCCTTCGGGAAACAACAACACCAGTAACAAGATAATGCCACCTAGCATCGCGCGCCAATACTCAGTGTTGCGTGCGATGACATCATGCAACCACGTAAAACTGACAGCGCCCACGATCGGGCCCGCCAAGGTCTGAATACCACCGAGCAACACCATCACCAAGCCATCCACCGAACGACTGACATGCAAGGCCTCGGGCGAGATACTACCTTTAGAAAAAGCGAAAAGCGCGCCGGCCATCCCTGCAAAAACGCCAGCGATCACGAAAGCGACCCACTGCACGCGTTTGACATTGATGCCAATGGCATCGGCGCGCATCGGTGAATCTCGACCCGCGCGCATGGCGTAACCCAAAGGCGCGTACAACATACGCCGTAACAACCAAACACTTAAGACGACACACGAGAGTGTCAAAAAGTAATAATTTTTTTTGTCAGTCAGCCATGCTGCCGGCCACACGCCCGTCAACCCATTGCTGCCACCGGTCAGGGCATCCCACTGAAACACCACGGCCCAGGTAATTTGCGCGAAAGCCAAGGTTAACATCGCCAGATAGACGCCCGATAGCCGCACACTAAACCAACCAAACACTAACGCACCTGCGCCAGCCACCAGAGGCGCCAACAACAACGCAATCTCCATGGGTAACCCAAGCGCCTTAAACAAGAGTGCGGCGCCGTACGCGCCTAAACCAAAATACGCAGCATGACCAAACGAATGCATGCCGGCGGGCCCCATGATGAAGTGCAAACTAGTCGCAAACAACACGGCAACCAACAAATCGATACTCAGCACCGTGAAATAAGGCGAAGCCGAGGTCAGCCACGGCAGCAATACCAACAGACCCACGGCCGCTAACTGCAAGGTAGTCGTCAAACGTGTCGGAGCACCCAAGGGCGCCTCAACATGCGCGGCGTGGCGCGAGGGCGGCTGTGGTCTGCCAAACAACCCCCAAGGGCGAAGCACCAACACCACAGCCATCACTAAAAACTCAACCACCAACGTGAGCTTTGAAAACGAGATCGCCGTACCAAAAATATTGACCACACCTAACCAAATGCAAATGGCTTTTAACTCAGCGATCAACAATGCAGCCACAAACGCGCCGGGGATCGAGCCCATTCCACCCACCACCACCACCACAAACGCAGCGCCAATCGTGTTGAGATCCATCTCAAGGCTTGCGGGTTCGCGTGGCAGTTGTAAAGCACCGCCCAAACCCGCCAATAGAGCGCCTAGCGCGAACACGCTGGTAAACAACCACGCTTGATTGACCCCAAGCGCAGCAACCATCTCACGATCTTGTGTAGCAGCGCGAATAAACGTACCCCAACGGGTACGGGTCAGTAACAGCCAAAGCAAGCCCAACAGCACGGGTCCAACAACAATTAAAAATAAATCGTAAGCAGGGAAACTGCGCCCCAAGATTTGCACCGCGCCCTTCAAACCGGGTGCACGTGGTCCCAACAGCTCTTCAGGACCCCAAAGCCACAACACAGCATCTTTAAACACCAAGACCAGGGCAAAGGTGGCCAATAATTGAAACAACTCAGGCGCACGATAGATACGGCGCATCAGGGTGAGTTCAACCAGTGCGCCAAGCACGCCAACGATTAGCGCCGCGCACACCAGAGCAGGCCAAAAGCCGATCGTATCGGCAAAGCGCGTGACTAAGGTGTAAGCAACATAAATGCCCACCATAAAAAACGAACCGTGAGCAAAGTTCACGATTCGTGTCACGCCAAAGATGAGCGACAATCCAGCTGAAACTAAAAAGAGCGACGAAGCCCCAGCCAGACCATTGAGCAGCTGAACAACAAAACCAGAGAAGTCCATCAATCGCCCATTCAACAATCAGCGTTCAACGCTTGCCAAGTCACAGTAAATTAAAAACTGCTTATTGAGCAGGCCGCAATTTTTTAACCTCTTCAGCTGACGGCAAGAATTTAGCGCCATCTAAGAAGCGAAAATCGACCATTACACCTTTGCCACCTTCGTTTTTCGTGCGGCCAACAAAACTACCCATCGTCGACTGATGGTCTTCGGGTCGGTAGGTAATTGGGCCGAACGGCGTCATCAGATTCAACCCTTTAAAGGCATCGACAAGCTTTTCAGTGTCGGTGCCTTGAGCCTTTTTAATACCAGCGGCAAGCGACATGATGGCGCTGTAACCGACGACCGAGCCCAGGCGAGGGTAATCTTTGAACTTATCTTGATATGCCTTCAAGAACGCCGCATGCTCTGGCGTTTTGATGCCATACCACGGATAACCAGTCACCAACCAACCGTTGGGGGTTTCGTCTTTGAGTGGATCAAGGTATTCAGGCTCACCCGTCAGCAAACTCACCACTTCGCGATCTTTAAATAAACCGCGGGTGTTGCCCTCACGAACAAACTTAGCCAAATCTGCACCGAATAAAACGTTAAAAATAGCGTCTGGCTTGGCATCGGACAACGCCTGCACCACACTGCCCGCATCAAGCTTACCTAGTGGGGGCGCTTGCTCGGCCACAAATTCAACATCTGGTTGCGCCGCCTTCATCAGTTCTTTGAAGCTTGCGACGGCTGATTGACCATATTCATAATTGGGGTAAACGATCGCCCAACGTTTTTTCTTCATCGCGACGGCGTCTGGCACAAGCATCGCCACTTGCATGTACGTTGAGGTCCGCAGCCGGAACGTATAGCGATGACCGTTTTGCCAGACAATCTTGTCTGTCAACGGCTCACTCGCCAAAAAGAACATTTTCTTTTGCTTCGAAAAATCAGTCAGCGCCAAGCCAATATGCGACAAAAACGATCCCGTCAACACATCAACCCGATCGCGCGACACGAGCTCTTCGGCTACACGTACGGCGTCGCCAGGATTGGCGTTATCGTCGCGCGTGATGAGTTCAACTTTTTTACCATTCAAGCCACCCGCTGCATTGATCTGCTCAATCGCGAGTTCCATGCCCTTTTTGTAGGGCTCAAGAAATGCAGGCTGAGCTTTGTAGCTATTGATCTCGCCGATTTTGATGACACCTTGTGCCAACAGCGTTGATGAGGCGGTTAGCAGTGTCGCTGCCACGATGCTGAGCCTTGCAAAGATACTGAGTCGGTGCTGTTTCATCGTACTCTCCTGTTTATCGGGCACATGCCCTGGCTATCAATGTTTCAACGTTTCAATACTCAATTCAAACCATCTTTACCAATCATGTCCTGATGCTTCAAACCACCCACCCGAGGGTTGGGACGCCCGCTATCGGTGACGGCGACGCACACCACGATTTCGTTGGCGCGCGGCGCATCGGTGACACGCGCTTCAACCGCATCAAAATGACTTCGCACATAGGCCGCGTCTTTGTGTCCAAGCGGCACATCAATCGTGGCCCCCATTGCACCCATTTTTTTACTCGAAGGCACCAGTGCAGCGCCCTTTTCAACTGCCACACGCAGTGGCGCCCCTAATTTTGGATGCAAAATCGCAGCAGCGTGCTCAAGCTCACCGGCCTCACCCACAATGGCTGCCTTGCCGTAGCTTTGGGCCTCGCCGGGTTTGATGCCAAGCGCTTGCACGCAACGCTGCCCGAGTAAGGCACCAAGTTCTTGCCCCACCGTCATCAGTGCATCTAGATCTTCAACATACCGCCCGGCAAAGGGATTCTCGATGACCGCCATGGCTAGCGCACGCCGTGTGGGGGGCGATACAGGTTGACCGTTCTCAACCCACACCTCGTCGATTTGCACGACGATTCTACGAATTTTTGCTTGCATGATTACCTCGGAACATACGCTGGATTCGGGCCGTTTCAGTACTGACAAACCACCCCTGACAACTTAAAACACAGGCACAGATTAAACCGTTCTGCTTGAGCGTGTGCGCTTTTTTTAAGCCCGCTTCAAGCGCCTCATGAATTTCATCTTGACTTAACTCTGGCACAGCAACCGTGACCAGTTGCTGACCTAAATCAGAATCATCTTTTAACGCGTTAGCGGGCTGCCGCTTAATACGTGCGTCGGCAACGTTGACCGCGTTCGCAATCATCGTCGCCGAGGCGTCTGCCTGCGACGCACTCGCCGCAAACACCGTCACACTGTCGGCAATACCCAAAGAAAAACTGCGTCCGCGCCAACCACTGGTGGCGACGCCCGCGATGCCCATCCCATACTCAACTTTAAATACAGCATCGGTCTGGACGCCGGCAATGAGTTGCTGCTCATCCAAGCGTGCCAAGTCAGCAAAGAGCCCAATCGACACCGCAGTGTCTTCGGTGAGATGCAGGGCGATATCGCCGCCATTATTGATCCAGGCGCGTCGGATGCCCGACACTTGGTAACAAAGACTCAAGTCTTGCGCGACTGAGCCAGCGACTGCAGCCATCGGCGTTAAAAACGCGTCTGCATCTGACTCAATTAAACAGGCCTTGCACGCTTGCCACATCGACTGAGCGATTGGTCCTTTCAATCCACCTTCGCCGCGCACCGGTTGACGCAATTCAGCCAACTCGTCCACCAGTTCAGGCAGAATTTTTCCGAAGCGCAGCCAGGCCGCCTCATGTGCCCGCGCCACGCTGGACGGATCACCCTCGGCATAGGCAATGATATCGATCGGCCCATGCTGAAAATGGCGGCGACCTTGCGACAGCTCTTGCGATGTCGGGCCCATATTGTTTAACCTAGCTGCGGAGGCTGACCCAAAGGCCAAGGATTTTGAGTTGGCTGCATCACCCACTTGCGCGCGGTCGGCGCACCATCGGCGTGCCACGCCCCTTGACGCAGCACTGCGTCAAGCGGTCGCACATACGCCATATGGCCGCCTAGCTTTTTAAAATCTTCTGCGCGCATACTGAATTCGAAAGGTGCAACGATCGCTGGGGTGGGCACTGTGCCGAAGCTGTTATCTGGCATACGCAGTACGTCAACCATCACGGTAATCCCTCCGCCGGGCCAAACATAAGCTGGCGCCCCGCCGCAGGTCACGTTGACCAAGGCTTGTTTAATTGCACGCGTAAGTAACACCGGATTGTCTGTGACACCGGCGCGCAAACTACCTCCGGCTCCGCCCAAGAACAGCACCGTGGTCATTGAGGGTTCACAGTTTTCACCGATACGGTCGATGACCGTCTGCACTGCGGCCGGAATCTCTTTTTGTTTAGGAACCAAATCCTCGTCGAGAACGAACCAGGCAGCATGTTCACCGGTGGTTGAGGTCATGAGTAACCGCAAACCGGGCCAAGCACGTTTTGAATCCCACTTTTCAATAATGGCCAAGGGATCTGAAATGTCGGTACCGCCCCACCCCGTTCCGGGGTTTGCCACTTGAAAATAGCGCCCAGGGGTTGAGCGACGACCGCGAATCGAAATCCCGGACGGGCGCATATTCAAACAACAGCCCGCCTGGTGCTCGGTCAAGATGCCCGTGATGTGATCATCCACCACCACGACCTCGTCGGCCAGCTCAAAAAACTGTTGCGCAAAAATACCAATTGCAGCCGAGCCGCAACCAACACGCATGCGTTGCTCGGTCACACCGTTGACGATAGGCGCGCGTCCAGCCTGAATCACCAACTGCGCGCCGCCCTCGATGCTCAGTTCGGCGGCCTCTTTGTTGCCCAGGGCCTGCATCATCTCCATGGTGATGCGACCCTCTTTTTTGCTGCCTCCAGTTAAGTGGTGCACGCCACCCAAAGAGAGCATTTGCGAACCGTACTCGGCGGTGGTCACGTGACCCACCACCTCGCCTCGGCACAGCACGTTGGCTTGCTCAGGCCCCAAATAACGGTCGGTATCAATTTTGATTTTTAAGCTGCAATAACTAAAGATGCCCTCGGTGACAACCGTCACCATATCGACACCATCAATCTCCGAACCCACGATAAACGGGGCGGGCTTGTAATCTGGGTAGGTGGTTGACGAGCCTACGCCTGTAATGAAAATATCGTTGGCATGCACGAGGTCGCCGGCCCAGACGCCTTCAGAGGCACCAGGGGCAAAGGGTACCAATGCTGGCTCAGCCGTTTTCAAAGCACGATTCAGCACTAATACTGGATCTACCCGAATCAGTGCACCTTCGTGATTAGCGTAACGGTCACAAGCCCCGCTGCGCCCCGCACTGATCTGGCACAAGACTGGGCAAGCGTTACACTCGATTTTGACTGCGCCAGCAGAACGCGCCTGGGCGACAGGTGCGCCTGCATCGCCCTCGGTCGCTGCCGGGGGCACCTGCGCTGAAAGTCCGTCGGTTTTCGTGTGTTCAGTCATGTGCGAAGAGATTAAAAGCTTATTGCCTTTTAGTCGTTGCCTAAATTACAACACAGGGGTTAACATAAATGTAGCATTTGCTACAATTTAGTGTTGCATTCACTACATTTGGTGTTTAATTTAATGCATCCCTCGCTCGCTCGCAATGTATTTATTGAGCCGGCCCCTGACTTAAAAGATTTTGATACCTAAACTAATCATGAGCGCCTTCAACGAAGAAACCGTTTTATCCGTACACCACTGGACTGATCGCCTATTTAGCTTTACCACTACCCGCGATCCCTCTTTACGCTTTAGCAACGGTCACTTCACAATGATCGGGCTGCGCATCAATGACAAACCCTTGCTGCGCGCTTACAGCATCGTCAGCGCCAATTACGAAGAACATCTCGAGTTTTTGAGTATTAAGGTCGAAGACGGCCCGCTCACGTCAAAGCTGCAGCACATCAAAGTCGGTGACTCGATCGTAGTGGGTCGCAAGCCAACCGGTACACTACTGATTGATTATTTATTGCCTGCCAAGCGCTTATATATGTTCTCATCCGGCACCGGTTTAGCACCGTTTTTAAGCGTGATCCGCGATCCTGAAACCTACGAAAAATTTGAAGAAGTGATTTTGGTACATTCAGTGCGCGACGTCGCCGAACTCGCCTATCATGATTATCTCACTCAAGAGTTGCCTCAGCACGAATTTTTAGGTGAAATGGTCGCTAAACAGCTCCGCTATTACCCGACCGTCACGCGCGAACAATACAAGCAGATGGGCCGCATCACAACTCTGATCGAAAACGAAAAACTCTTTAAAGATTTAGGTGTCCCAGCGCTTGATCGTGCGCAAGATCGCATTATGATTTGTGGCAGCCCCGGTTTGTTACGGGATTTGAAAACCATGCTTGAGCAGCGCGGCTTTAACGAAGGCAACACAACCAAGCCAGGCGACTACGTGATCGAAAGGGCCTTTGTCGAACAATGAGCACCCGCATTGCAGCCCCGCTCAAAGCGCCGCGTAAAACCGGAGTGCGTGAGCGTTCGTCTGAGACCACACGCGAGAACATCTTGCGCGCCGCAATCAAGATCTTCGCCAAGCATGGCCTAGATGGGGGCAGCATCGATCAAATATCCAAAGCGGCCAACTCGCACGACCGTATGATTTATTACTACTTCGGTAATAAAGAAGGCTTGTTTGTCGCGGCTCTTGAAGAGATCTATCGACGCTTTAACGATGCCGAAGCGGCACTTAAGCTTGACACCGCCCAACCACTCGTCGCTCTCAAGCAAGTTGTGCAATTCATTTTGCAGTACTACAAAAAAAATCCAGAATTTGTCACCTTGTTAAACAGCGAAAATCTGCACGGCGGTAAACATATCGCCAAATCCAGCAAAGCCCGCGAATATTCATCACCCGCCATTGGCGTCGTAGATCAGGTCTTGGTCTGCGGTGTCGAACAAGGTGTATTTAGAAAAGACCTGTCGTCACGCGATCTGTACATGATGATCGCTGCCCTTGGTTATTTTTACCAATCCAATCGCTTCACGTTGTCTGCCTTTTTAGGCGAAAATCTAGAAGCGCCGGCCACCTTTAAACAGTGGGAAGCGTTTGTTGTGGATGCGGTACAACGCACCGTCGTGCTGTAGCCTTAACAAGAGTGGCCGTCATTACAATACTCAGCATGTCGCCTCAAGCTAACAAATCAATCGATGCAGTCAGGAGAACAACATGGCAGAAGTCGTTGCAAGCGAAAAATCAGGCAAAGTCGTCATCAAAAACATCGGCTTGCTTTTATCAGGCGATCTAGACCAGCCGATTCTGTCTGCGGATACGATTGTGATCGACGATGGGCTGATCGTTGCGGTCGGTAAAGAAAAAGACTGCGACATCTCTCATGCAAAAACGATCATCGACGCGCACAACACGTGCGTGGCACCCGGCTTGATTGATAGCCATGTGCATCCTGTGTTTGGCGATTGGACGCCACGTCAAAATCAAATCGGTTGGATTGAGTCAACACTCAACGGTGGCGTCACCACCATGATTTCAGCGGGCGAGGTGCATTTGCCTGGCCGGCCTAAGGATATCGTCGGCCTCAAAGCACTCGCCATCACCGCTCAACGCGCGTTTGATAACTTTCGCCCGGGTGGCGTCAAAGTCTTAGCGGGTGCACCGGTCATCGAACAGGGTATGGTCGAACAAGACTTTAAAGAACTCGCTGAGGCCGGCGTCAAGCTGTTGGGTGAAGTGGGCCTGGGCTCAGTCAAAGCTGGCGAAGAGGCCCAAAAGATGGTGGCGTGGGCACGCAAATACGGTATTCAAAGCACTATCCACACCGGTGGGCCCTCAATCCCGGGCTCTGGCCTCATCGATAAAGATGTCGTACTTGAGGCCGACGCCGATATCATCGGCCACATTAACGGCGGCCATACTTCGCTGTCTGAAGCCCACGTTTGTGAGCTGTGCGAAAAATCCACACGCGGTATCGAAATTGTGCACAACGGTAACGAAAAAATCGCGATTGCTGCGGCGCAAGCGGCCATGCAACTCAAATGCCCACACCGCGTAATTCTGGGTACCGATGGCCCTGCGGGCTCTGGCGTCCAGCCTCTTGGTATCTTGCGCATGATCGCTTTGCTTTCAAGCCTGGGCAATATCCCCCCTGAATTAGTGTTCTGTTTTGCCACGGGCAATACCGCACGTATGCGTGATTTAAACTGCGGCTTGATTGAACCTGGCCGTGCAGCCGATTTAGTCTTTATGGATCGCGCGCAACATACCGCCGGGCGTGACCTGCTCGATAGCGTCAAGCTTGGTGACATACCCGGCATTGGCATGGTGATGATTGATGGCTTGGTGCGTTGCGGGCGTAGTCGTAACACGCCTCCTGCAACGATGATCCCGAGCGTCATGCATCACTGAGGTCGTCGCCCGAGCATCAAGGCTGAATGACCCTGCGCCAAGAACATGAGATTGGCTCGTTGAAATAACGCTTATGTTACGACTCTAAAAGCGACGAAAATTCTCATACGACGCTTATTATCAGCACGTTACAAGTTCGTAACGTGCACATCAATAATCTGGATATTTTGTATGACCGAAATTTGGGTAGTGAGACACGGCGAGACGCCATGGAATGTTGTACGCCGTGTGCAAGGCTGGGAAGATATCCCGCTTAATGAGAAAGGCATCGAACAAGCACAAGCGCTAGGCAAGCATCTTAAAACGCTTAAAGCGACCGGCGATGGCGTTGACGCGATCTACACCAGCGACCTCAAGCGTGCGCACCATACCGCCAGCATTTTGGCTGACTCACTGGGCTTAACTCTCAATATCGAGCCCGGTGTACGTGAGCGCCACTTCGGTGTACTACAAGGCTTGATCTATGGCGAGATGGATCAACACGCGCCTGAAGCCGCAAAAGTTTGGCGCAGCCGCGACCCCGATGCTGAACTTCCTGGCGGTGAATCGTTAGGATTTTTTCATCAACGTGTGGTGCAAGCGATCGATGACATCGCAGCAAAACATCTTGGTCAGCGAGTGATGGTAGTGAGCCACGGCGGTGCCATGGATATCATCTGGCGCCACGCGACCCAAGTCAGCCTGCGCGTGCCGCGCGAGGCACCGCTGTTGAACGCTAGCCTGAATCGCTTAAGCGTTTCAAAAGACGGCTGGAAACTCATCAACTGGGGCGACGTACGTCACCTAGAACGCGGCGCGAGTGATGACATTACGTCGTCTTAACATTTCCTAGTCTTGACATTACGTTGTCTTGCTATTGCTGCTCTCAACAGGCGTGTTTGATTCACTCGACATGAGTGGCGTCCTTTAGCCGCAACTGTAAGAGCGAGACAATCTTGTCTCACACCCTTTGAATCGAAATTCTAATCATGATAAAAACCTTGACTGAATGAAAATTTTGCTAAAGGTTTGTCATGACATTCGAGCATCTTGGGTGGCTAATCATTAACATTTTGTTACCATTTTTCTTACCCATATTAGGTATTTTGCCGTTTAAAATCTTGCCACTGCCCCTCGGAGTAGAGGTTAGATTCATTGCCTTGATAAAAGATGGGCAGTGGTGCTGGACTGCCATTGCTTTGAGCGCGTCGACGATTTTTGAATATTTGAATTCACATCGCGTCAGCCACTCGGCCTTCTCTCACGACAGTTTAGTTATATTTTTAATAGGAGTGACAACGTTTTTTTCAGTGGGCTTGGCCGCTGGTGGTGCCGTATTCAATACCTCTTACCTTGCGAAGCCCTACTCGTTCACACAATGGTTCATCCACTACAAAAATTTGGTCACTTCGATCGCCATCAGTTTCTTAACCGCTATATTGTCATGCATCCTGCATTTTGCTACTTAAGTTTTTTATCAGAGAGATTTCTATGTTGAAGTACATTACATACCGGTTCAGTGACGCAGAAAAAGCAAAAACAACAATGTGCGTCGTTACGCTAACCTACTGCGCCTTCGCCTTTTTGAGCCTGATCGTTATCATGATATTTACATGACTCTCGCAGCGAACTGAATGCTAATAATCAGCTAGCTTTTCTAGGTTTGCGCGGTGCATTCACCGCCAATCTGTCGTAAAGCCAATTCGGCAGCAGGCGCATCAGCTTTCCCACCACCCCCATCTGCCACGGGATCACCACATAAGATCTTTTTTGTTGGATCGCCGTAAGTGCTTTCGCTGCAAACACCTCTGCATCCATCAAAAAAGGCATCTGGTAAGGATTTTTTGCGGTCATCTCAGTACGAATATAACCAGGCGCAATTGTTACGACGCCAACGTTGTGCGGCTTCAGTTCTAAGCGCAAGCTTTCGCAGTAGGTGGTCACCGCCGACTTTGAGGCGCTATACGCACCAGCACCCGGCAAGCCCCTGACACCTGCCACACTCGCAATACCCACAAGCGTGCCGCCTTGACGCTTGATCATTTGCGGCACAAAGGGCTCAAACGTTGATACGGTCGCCATCACGTTGGTTTCAAAGATCGCTTTGAAGACACCAAAATCATCGGTTTGCTCGGTCAACGTGCCTGCACTGATTCCTGCACAGGCGATCACAATATCCACCTCGCCGACTTGCTCAATAAAGTTATGCGCAGCGGCGTGAAGCTCATCACGATCTTGCACATCGACTACGTACAGATAGTGGCGACCCGGCAAACTTGAAGCGAGTTCGTGCAAGCGATCGCGCCGACGCGCCAGTAACCCTAGGGTGTGGCCTTGCGCGGCATACTGTTTAGCGAGCGCAGCCCCTAAACCACTACTCGCACCGGTAATAAATACCGCCACCTAATTCGCCTTTGCGCCTGAAGCACGCACGATTTTCTCCCACTTGGCGAGTTCAGTTTCGTTGTACTTGGCAAACTCAGCCGAGGTCGAGCCCACAGGCTCAGCGCCCATACCCGCGTACTGGTCTTGCACCGATTGCAACTTTAAGGCTTGGCTAGCCGCTTGAGACAATTGATTGACGATGGCTGCCGGCGTACCTTTAGGGGCCCAGTAGCCGTACCACGTTGCGATATCAAAGCCTGGGTAGCCCGACTCGGCGATCGTAGGTAGTTCAGGTAGCGCTTGCGCGCGCTTAAGCGTTGTGACGGCTATCGCGCGCAACTTACCTGCCTTGATGAACGGCATCGCCGAAGGCATTGAGTCAAACATCAACTGCACTTGCCCACCTACCAAATCCGCTAACGCGGGTGAACTGCCTTTATACGGGATGTGCTGCATCTCAATGCCTGCAGCAACCTTAAACGATTCGCCCGCCAAGTGCTGTGCCGAGGCGTTACCAGATGAAGCGAAATTAAGTTTGCCCGGATTTTTTTTACCGTACTCGACTAAGTCTTTAATCGAATACACAGGCAAGCTATTAGGGACCACCAACACCAAAGGCACCCCCGCCAATTGCGTGATCGGTACAAAATCTTTGAGGGCGTCAAACCGCATGTCTGGATAGAGATGTGGATTGATCACGTGCAGTGACGCGTTGGCTAAAAAGGTATAGCCATCGGGTTCTGCACGCGCCACCAACTCAGCGCCGATCATGCCACTGGCGCCAGGCTTGTTATCGACAATGATCGACTGTCCGAGCGTTTTGCTCATTTCGGCGGCCACGACACGTGCAGTCAAATCTGTTGGGCCGCCGGGCGGGTAAGGCACAACCATCCGAATGGCTTTACTTGGATACGTGTTGGGTTGCGCATACGCGATTGGTGCGCCGGCAGTGCTCGCGAAACTCGCGACACAAAGTAGCTGCACAATAAACTTGAAATTGTACATAGAGACTCTATTTTTGAAATGGTTTATGGCCAAGGCACTAGCGCTGGCGCCTGAGTCACGACTCCGGCAGCAAGTAATTGCTGAATCGCGTCAGTGCTCAAACCGGCCTCGGTTAGCGCTTGGATTGAGTTTTCACCAATACGGGGGGCGCTAGTCACAGGGCGATGCAACGGATGAGACGGCAAACCAATATAAGGTAGCTTGCCGACACCGGCCTGTTCGAGTTGTTGCGCCAAATTCAGATGCACGGCCTGAGGGTGCTCAAGGACTTCAGTGTAGTTACGCACCTGCGCGTGAAGCACATCATGCTTTTGCAATAGGGCTACCCAATGTGCGGTCGTCTGCGTTTTGAGTAACGCGGCAATATCAGCCTGCAGCGCGGCTCGGTTAGAAAAACGAATTTCGTTTTCGAGATAACGGGGGTCTGTGATCCAGACTTCACGGTCGAGAGCTTTACAAACGCGATGAAAATGATCAGTGTTGACAGTCACCACAGACAGTTTGCCATCGAGGGTATCGAACACCGCATTCGGCGCACTGACTGCCCCGAATGGGCGTTTACCTGCAATGGTTTGTTCGATAAAACAGGCACCTTGAAATGCCGTACAGGCTTCAAACAAGCTAACCTGAACGTGAGTCCCTAGCTTGTGCGCTAAGCGCTGGTATAACGCCGTTGCAGCCCCTTGCGAAGCGTACAGCCCGGTCATGACATCAACCGCTAACAGACCCACGCGCCTAGGTGTACCTTGTTCGTCTTGATTAGAAAACATCAAGCCACTGTCAGCCTGCATGACTGAATCCGTAGCGGGAGCGTTTGCATAAGGCCCATCCTGACCATAACCACTGACTGACACATAAACTAGGTCAGGCTTTATTCTTGAAAGCGTGGCATAACCCACGCCCAAACGGTCTGCGACACCTGGCCGAAAATTTTGAACGATGACATCGGCCTGCAATGCGAGATCGAACAACACTTTCTTGCCCGCTTCTGTACGCGCATCGAGTGCCAACGCCTGCTTACCCGCATTGAATTGAATCGCCAGTGCGCTCAAGTCACCCTTACCCACGCCAACAAAACGAATCCAATCGCCAGCTGGGGGCTCGACCTTTAACACGTGCGCGCCCTGCTGCCAGAGTATGTGGGCGCAATAGGGGCCAGCAATGCCCTGGCTGATGTCTAAAACGCGCAGGCCGGCATAAGGGAGTGGGATTGGTGTCATGTTATTTCGCCAACGACTGATGCAGTTCTTGTAGCGAATACACCTTAATTCCAAGCCCTTCGCGCAGATACTGCATGCCCTCAACGGCAGCGCGTGCACCGGCGATTGTGGTGTAGTAAGTGACCCTCGCTGCCAACGCTTGGGTACGAATCGCACGTGAATCGGTGATCGCGTTACGACGCTCTTCGACCGAATTAATCACCAGAGCGACTTCGCCATTTTTAAGCATATCGACAATATGCGGACGCCCCTCTGCCACCTTATTCACGATCGTGACAGGGATGCCAGCTTCTTTGATTGCGGCAGCGGTGCCGCGCGTTGCCACCACTTTAAAACCTAAGCCATGCAAACCGCGGGCAACTTCAACCGCTTTAGGCTTGTCTTGATTTTTGACGCTAATAAACACCGTGCCTGATTCAGGCAAGTTCACGCTCGCGGCCATTTGCGACTTCACAAAGGCTTCGCCAAAGGTCACGCCTACGCCCATGACCTCGCCAGTAGATTTCATTTCTGGGCCAAGAATTGTGTCAACACCAGGAAACTTCACAAATGGAAACACCGCTTCTTTAACCGAGAAGTAATGCGGCACTACCTCTTTGATAATCCCTTGCGCGGCTAAGGTTTGACCAGCCATCACGCGCGCGGCAATCTTTGCCAACTGTAAGCCTGTTGCTTTAGACACAAAGGGAACCGTGCGTGAAGCACGTGGGTTCACTTCAAGCACATAGACGTCACCTTTTTGCACGGCAAACTGTACGTTCATCAAGCCCGACACATTCAGTGCCCGCGCCATCAAGGCTGTTTGCCGTTTGATTTCAGTTGTCATTTCGTTTGACAGCGAAAACGGTGGCAAGCTGCAGGCCGAGTCGCCCGAGTGCACGCCTGCTTGCTCGATGTGTTCCATCACACCGCCAATAAACACCTCTTGCCCATCGCACAGACAATCGACATCGATCTCGATGGCGTCATTCAAAAAGCGATCAAGCAACACTGGCGAATCATTGCTGACCTTCACGGCTTCGCGCATGTAGCGCTCGAGGTCACCTTGCTCATGTACGATTTCCATGGCGCGGCCACCCAGCACATAACTTGGGCGCACCACCAGGGGATAACCGATTTCTTGAGCATGGGCCAAGGCTTCACTTTCAGTACGCGCAGTGCGATTAGGCGGTTGGCGCAGATTGAGCTTGGTTAATAACTTTTGAAAGCGCTCGCGGTCTTCAGCCACATCGATTGACTCGGGGCTTGTACCAATAATCGGCACACCGTTGGCTTCGAGCGCACGCGCAAGCTTAAGCGGCGTTTGACCACCGTACTGCACGATCATGCCGACGGGTTTTTCAATGTGTACGATTTCAAGCACATCTTCGAGCGTAACGGGCTCAAAATACAAACGATCTGACGTGTCGTAATCAGTCGACACGGTTTCGGGGTTGCAATTGATCATGATGGTTTCAAAACCATCTTCGCTTAAGGCCAGCGCAGCATGCACGCAGCAATAGTCAAACTCAATACCTTGGCCGATGCGATTGGGGCCACCGCCTAACACGATGATCTTTTTGCGATCGGTGGGCTTGGCTTCGCACTCTTGCTCGTAGGTTGAATATAAATACGCTGTATTCGTGGCAAATTCTGCTGCGCAAGTGTCTACCCGCTTAAAGACTGGGCGTACATTTAATTGATGGCGCAGCTTACGTACTTCGCCCTCAACCGTATCCAACAAAAAGGCCAAGCGACGGTCAGAGAAGCCACGGCGCTTGAGTTGCCACAAGGTTTCGTAATCAAGATCGGCGAGCGTGCGCTGCTCGAGCGCCAACTCAATATCAACAATCTCTTTAATCTGCGCCAAAAACCAAGGGTCAATCTTGGTGAGTTGATGCACTTCTTCCATTGAGAAGCCCTGCGCAAAGGCATCGCCCACGTACCAAATCCGCTCGGGGCCTGGTTCGCCTAATTCAATCTGGATTTTCTCACGATCAGTGGTTTTTTGATTCAAGCCGTCTACGCCAACCTCTAGGCCGCGCAGTGCTTTTTGAAACGATTCTTGGAAGGTGCGTCCGATGGCCATGACTTCGCCCACCGACTTCATCTGCGTGGTCAGGCGCGCGTCAGCTGTCGGAAATTTTTCGAACGCAAAGCGTGGCACCTTGGTGACAACGTAATCGATCGTAGGTTCAAACGAAGCAGGCGTTGCACCACCTGTGATCTCGTTTTTAAGCTCGTCTAAGGTGTACCCAACGGCTAGGCGGGCTGCAACCTTCGCGATCGGAAAGCCAGTGGCTTTGGAGGCCAAGGCAGATGAGCGCGACACACGCGGATTCATCTCAATCACAATCATCCGGCCATTGAGCGGATTAACGGCGAACTGCACGTTTGAACCGCCGGTATCCACGCCGATTTCGCGCAAGACCGCAATCGAAGCGTTACGCATGATTTGATATTCTTTATCAGTCAGCGTTTGAGCGGGCGCCACCGTGATCGAGTCACCGGTATGCACACCCATTGGGTCTAAGTTTTCGATCGAACAAACGATAATGCAGTTATCGGCGCTGTCGCGCAC
>CAMEAW010000018.1 GCA_945911685.1 Bordetella parapertussis | reverse complement strand
AATCCGACCATGACAAACTTGGCTGCAATTTTTTCTGCTCTCAAATCAACGATGAAAGTAGATATACAAGCTCACTGCGTTAGCGTTGCCTGAGCGATTAATATCCCTCCCGCAAACCAAAACCGAAAGCCTGAGATTTCAGCACCTCAGGCGGTTTTTGATGTTGTCAGGGCTGACCCGCCAAAACTATTTCAAACTGATTCGAAGCCGTTCGAACAGATTCCAGTTTGTTGGGCTCTACCCCTTTAACGGGGGGTGAGCGTTGGCGGTTATGAGAGAGCCAATTTAGCCGATACTAAGCGGTTGATGCTCACACCTAGATCAGCAGCCTCGGTAGCAAGGCTACGATGCACCTGCGATGGCACCCGAACCATGAAGCGGCCGCTGTAGTGCTTTTCAGCAAGTGCTTGTGGGATGGGTTCGCCACAGGCGGTCATTTCGGCAACCACTTCGCCAACGACTCGGCGGATACCGGAAAGCGCTTTTTCAGGGGAAGCTGCAAGCCAGGAGAGCGAGGGAAACTCTGTGCACAAACCAACGTGCTCGTTGTCCTCGGCAGACCAGGTGACTCGATAGGTGTAGTGATTGATGTTCATGGCTTAGCTCCTAAACGCTCAATGGCAAGAAGGACTTGTCGAACTTGATAAGCCTTTACCTTTTCTTTTGTTGTTTTGAATATTGACGCTCGGATTTCCAGGCCATGGCGTTTTGTAGATGGCGTGACTACTGCCGTTTTGCCTGGGTTTTCCAAAATAGGTTTCGCACACACGTTGTAGCTCGGAAAAGCGCACATTGGCAGGTTCAGTGCGCATTTGTTCGAGAATTTTTTCAACTGTACTCATTAGTAAATGGTATCAATAGTGATATCAAATGTCAAATATAAATGACTCGATAATCTGCAGAGTTGCCTAGAACTCATACTTAAGATAGTGATCGCCCGCGCATTCCGCTCACATAGAAGTGCTCGAATAAGCTGCTAAGAAAGAATCCCCCAAGGTTTATGAGTGATCCAGCACGCTAAAACTGATAAATTTTGCCTATGCGTTGTGCACCAATAATTATGCAAAGTTTAAGTTAGCCAAAAGCGTTGTGCGCCGTGTAGGACTTCGACATCAGTTTTAGTCTCTGAAAAGGAAAAGCATGAGATATAGCGCGACCGTTTTGATGTTCTGTGTGTTGGTGCTGTTGCATGGGCTCTTCGGTGACCGCGCCCAAGCGCAGTGGCTGAGTATGCATGAGGACGCAACCCTCACTACCTATACCGAACGCAGCGAGCTTATTCAAATGGATAGGTTTGTGAATGTGGCAGAGATGCTTGACTACAAACGCAAGATGCGTAATGAAGAAGGGCACATATTTCATTCTGTAGTGATCAAGGCGCAATATAACTGCCCTGATAATCGTGTGAGGATCTACACGATTGAGCTGTTTGACGAGCGTATGGGCCGCGGCACTGTGGTCAATACACAAAAAATCTATGGGCCGTGGAAAGCCATCAATCCGCGAAGCGTTGAGCAAGAGCTCAAAAACTTTTCTTGTACGGGGAAAAAATAGCTTGTGATTTATGCCTATGCTTGCGATGTCGTACTGGTGCAAGCGATGCCGAACTTAGCTTCTTTCGTACCATTGTTTAGAATTGTTTACTACGTAAACTACCGCCAGCATGACGGGCACTTCTATCAGCACACCCACGACGGTTGCCAAGGCGGCACCTGACTGCAAGCCAAACAAACTAATCGCTGCTGCGACGGCAAGCTCGAAAAAATTAGAGGCGCCAATCAACGCAGACGGGCATGCGACGCTGTGTTTTTCTCCGACTAAACGGTTTAGCCAGTACGCCAGCGCAGAATTAAAAACGACCTGTATCAGGATGGGTACGGCGAGAAGCGCAATCACCAGTGGTTGTTTAAGGATCGCCTCGCCCTGAAACGCAAACAACAAGACTAAAGTGGCTAATAAAGCTGCGATGGACCAAGGCCCGATCTTTATCATTGCAGCATCGAACGCAGCCTCGCCTTTTTTGAGTAAGGCCTTGCGCCAAAGCTGAGCCAGCAACACCGGCACCACGATATACAGAACAACCGAAGTCAACAAGGTGTCCCAAGGAACGGTGATGGCAGAAATGCCAAGCAAGAGCGCAACCAGCGGCGCAAACGCAACCACCATGATTGAATCGTTTAGCGCGACTTGTGAAAGCGTAAAGAGTGGATCCCCACCTGTGAGTCGGCTCCACACAAACACCATTGCGGTGCAGGGTGCTGCGGCCAACAGAATTAAGCCAGCGATGTAACTATCGAGCTGATCTGGCGGCAACAGGTCGGCGAATAAATGACGGATGAACAGCCATCCTAGAAAGGCCATCGAGAAGGGCTTGACGAGCCAGTTCACAAAGAGCGTGACCCCAATGCCTCGACTATGCCGACGTAATTCGCCTAACGACGAAAAATTCACCTTCACAAGCATCGGGATGATCATCACCCAAATTAAAACCCCCACCGGCAGATTGACCTGTGCAATTTCAACTTGGGCAATCGACTGAAACACGCTCGGGAAAAGCCGACCCAGCGCAATACCCGCGACGATGCAGAGGAAGACCCAAACAGTCAGAAATCTTTCAAAGGTGCTCATCGCGTTGCTAACAGTTTTTTTGGCACTGAGATCGCTTTTATTAACCATGTGCTGTTACGCCCCATCAACCTTAACGGTGCCAATTATGTCCAATTCGCGCTTCAATGAAAGATTATCAAGCTTATCAATGGGTAAAGAGGTGAACAAAGAAAGACGGCGGTGCAATATTCGATACGCCGTAGAAAACGCTTTTGTCTTTTCCTCCTCAGTGCCGTTAACGGCAGACGGTTCTTCGACCCCCCAGTGTGCAGTCATGGGTTGGCCGGGCCAGACAGGGCAAACTTCTCCAGCGGCTTTATCGCAAACCGTGAAGACAAAATCAAGCTCAGGTGCATCTGGTTGAGCAAACTCATCCCAACTCTTGCTTCGTAGGTGTGCATGAGGCAGGTTATTGCTTTTAATGAGATCTAAAGCGTAAGAATTGATTTTTCCAGAGGCGTGGCTACCAGCGCTGTAAGCGATGAACCTACCGTTACCGAGATTGTTGAGAATCGCTTCAGCCATGATGCTGCGCGCCGAGTTGCCGGTGCAGATAAACAATACGTTATAAATTTTCGAGACCATTGATGGCTCCATTAGTATGTATGAGTGTTAACGCGGGTTTGGTGGCGTGAAATCTCTTAGGGTTGATCCTTTAGCCTTTGCAAGCGGTCTTCAAAACAAGGCAGGGTTCACCTTGACAGCAATTTTCAGTCAAGTAGTCGATCAGGCCAGTCATATGATCGATACGGGTGCTGTAGATTAGGCTTCGGCCCTCTCGCGTTTGCTCAAGTAGCCCAGCATTGAGCAGTTCTTTCAGATGAAAAGACAAGGTCGCTGGCGGTATGTCCAACCTCTCGCCAAGTGTTCCGGGGGTCAAACCAGCCTGACCGACTTCGACGAGTTGGCGAAAGATGCGTAACCTGCTTGGTTGCGCTAGCGCGGCGAGTGCGGCAATTACGTCTTTTTCTTCCATGATTCGATCAAATATTTCTAAAGATCTAGAATAATGGAATTATGTTGCCAAATGATGACAATTTATTATCGGTCATGTACCGTAGATCGTATATCGAGGGAGTTCATATGAAAGGCGTTGTCGTATGTCCGCAGCCGCGCGCTGCCGAGGTAGGGGCAGAAATCCTCGAGAAGGGCGGCAACGCTTTTGATGCTGCGTTGGCCACTGCATTTTCGCAAATGGTCAATGACCCCTTTATGTGCGGCCTCGGCGGTATGGGGACCTTGCACTACTTTCATGCAGCAACCGGCACGAGTGGGATGATCGATTTCTATAATCGCGCGGGCTCTAACGTACGCCCGGATATGTGGGAAAAAGATTGCAAGGGCCGCACACCAATTTCTGGCTACAGCTTGTTCGATGACTTCCGAAGCGAGATTGGCTATACCGCCATCATGACGCCCGGCACACCCGCCGGGCTCGGTTTGTTTCACGAAAAGCTTGGGTCTATGTCTTGGGCTGATTTGATTGCGCCGGCGATTGCACAAGCGAACGAAGGGATCTTGGTCACTCCAAACTTGGCAAGCGTCTGGAGCGGTTATGCCCAACCCGGTATTCCGGATGGCCTGACTCGTATTCGCAAAACCGCCGAATGCGCGCGTGTGTATTTGCATCCCGAGGGGCGTTTGTTCAAGGTTGGCGATGTGATGCGCCTACCTGACTATGCACGCACGCTAGAGCGACTCGCAAAAGGGGGTTGGCGCGAATTTCATCAAGGTGCGCTCGGCGATGAGATCGCCCGCGACCTAGCAGCCAATGGTTCCTTTGTAACCCGCCAAGACTTGGCTGATTACCAACCCGAAGAAAGTGCGCCCTTGGTGGGATCCTATCGAGGTTATGAGGTGCGCTCTAACCCGCCACCCGGCAGTGGTGCAACCTTGATTGAAATGTTGCAGATTCTTGAGCATTTTGATTTGAGTGCGCTCGATCATGGCTCGGCACGGCACATCGATTTAGTGGCGCGCGCAATGGCTGCCGCCCACGTTGATCGCAACGCCTATCTAGGCGACCCACATTTTGCAGACGTCCCCACCGAGATGCTGATTTCTAAAAAGCGTGCAGCGTATTGGGCTGAACGGATTCAGTCGGGCCAGTATGCAGGTGGCCAAGAAGAGGCACCACCAGGTTGCACCACGCATGTGTGTGTCATGGATGCCGAGGGTAATGCGGTGTCGATGACCCATACGCTCGGCACCGCCGCGGGCGTTGTCACCCCGGGCTTAGGTTTTAACTACAACAATTCGATGAAGCTATTTGATCCCGTCCCGAATAAAAAGAATTCGATGGCCCCCGGTAAAGCACGCACGACCGGGATGGTACCTACCATGTTGCTCAAGGACGGCAAGCCTGTGCTGTTAGCCGGTGCGCCTGGGGGGAGTGTGATTATTAGCGCCACCTTGCAGGCGATTTTGAACGTGGTGGATTTTGGGATGTCACCGGTCGAGGCGGTTACCGTCCCACGTATTCATTGCGAGGGTCTGGGTATACACACAGAGGCTACAGTATCTCGCTCGGTGGTTAAAGAGCTACGTGCATCAGGTCATATCGTTCACCAAAGCGCGCACAGCTTTGAGCCCAGCATGTCGCGTGCGCACGTGATTTCAACTATCGGTGGGCGTATGCGCGGCGGTGCTGACCCAAGGGGTGGGGCTGGCGTTGTTTACGCGCGGTAGCGTCGGGTGAAGGGGCGTGGCTTTGCTACGCCCCTTCAGAGCAGACAGGCTTAAGCCGTCTGTTTTGGTTTCGTCAGAAGACTCGCGATCACCGCCACCACAAGAGTTGCGCCAACGACCCCTAGCGATATTCCAACAGGGATCTTGACCCAGTCAACAATGAGCATCTTGGTGCCAACGAACACAAGAATCACGCCCAGGCCATAGGTCAGCAAATCGAAGCGGTCTTTGAGATCCGCGAGTAGAAAGTACATTGCGCGTAAACCAAGAATCGCGAAAATATTCGAGGTCATCACGATAAACGGGTCGTCTGTGATCGCAAAAATCGCAGGAATACTGTCGACCGCAAAAACCACATCGGTGATACCGATCAGAATCATGACGACGAACAAAGGCGTATAAAACCTTACGTTCTGCCGGGTTACCCAGAATTTTTCACCATCAAAATCAGGGGTCAGATTCATGTGTCCACGCATCCATTTCAGAATGGGGTTGTTCTCGAGGTCAGAATTAGCGTTGGCAAATATCAGCATTTTGATACCGGTCACCAACAGAAAAAGACCGAAGAGGTAAAGCACCCAGTGAAACTCTTTGATGAGCCAAGCACCGACCAGAATCATCGCGGCACGCAGAACAATCGCGCCAATCACACCCAAGATCAATACCCGCTTCTGCAGTTCTGCAGGGACGGCGAAGTAGGTAAATAACATCAGAAACACGAAAATGTTATCTACTGCCAGGGACTTTTCAATCAGGTAGCCGGTAAAAAACTGTGCGGCTTTTGCATTCGCGACTTCACGCCCGGCTTCTCCGTCGAGATACCACCACAATAGAGCGTTAAAAAGGAGTGCTAGCGCAACCCATAGCGCTGACCACCTGAGCGCCTGACCTATTGAGACACGATCGTCTCCCTTTTTTTGCAGAACAAGCAAATCGACCACGCAAGCGATCACTACAAAGACACCAAAGCTTGTCCACATCCACCAGCTACCAATTGATTCCATGTTGACTCTCCGAAACGTTAGTTCGACGGCCGGTTGGCGCATCGCGAATCGAAGGTCTTGCCGCAACCGTTGTCTAAGGTTGCTCACCAGACCGGAGCGATGTCGAAAACATCGGCTCGTATTGACGGCCTTTGGTGCTGAGGCTACTCCCCTTCAAGTGAAATCAGCTTATCACGTGTTTTGAGCGAGTTAATTAAAACCATAGTCACGGTATGGATATCTTCACTGACGCTGCCTTATGGCGTCTTGAGTACTGGACGGGGGTTGCTCAATCGTCATGCTCGGCACCACAGCATCGGTTAAGCTTGCGACCAACCGTCGGTTACGTTAATTGAGCCCGTATGAAACGCCTCGCTAAAGTTATATCTCTATTACGCCCGCGGGCCAACGTTGGCTCGTCAGAAGAGCGAGTGGTCCGCACGAAGATTGACGGAAAACTCTACAGCGTCTCGTCGGATGATGACTATCTTGATCATGTTGAGGGGGAGTTCGAGCCTGAAATGGTCTCGTTCTTTAAATCGTTGCTTCAACCTACTGACACGGTTCTGGATATCGGTGCAAATATCGGCTGTACCTCACTTTTGTTTGGCAGCCGTGCCAGCAAGGTCTACAGTTTTGAGCCGTCTCCTACCACCTACCGCTGGCTTGTTGAGAACGTGCAGAGAGCCAAACTGAACAATGTTGAACCAATCAACCTCGGCCTAGGTAAAGAAGCAGGTACTTTTGAGTTGACCTTTGCGCCGAACAACCGCTCTGGCGGTTTTGTGTCTAACTTGACGAGCGCCTCTGAAGGGCATCAAGTTGAACACATCACCATCGCTCGGGGAGATGACTTCATCCGTGAGCGTCAAATCGCCAAAGTCGATTTTATTAAGATCGATGTCGAGGGTTTTGAGCAGAGCGTCATTGAGGGCCTTGCCGCGACCATCGCGCGTGATCAGCCGATTGTGGCGTTAGAACTAAATCACTGGTGCCTAAATGCGTTTCAGCGCACCTCGGTGCCAGATTTCTTTGATTTTCTGCGCGGCGTTTTTCCGTATCTGTATGCGGTGGATATGCGTTACACGAGCAACCTGCGTGATCGCCTTCATCGCGAGCTGCTGCCTTCTTTTTACGATAAAAAAGATGCAAGAAATCTGCATGATCAAGACGCGGCTTACCACGTGATGTACCGTCACATCCTACATGGCTCAAGCTACCCGACTTTGGTGGGAGCCTTCAATCCCACACAACTCACTGCCCTGTCTTCACTGCTTGGAGAAGAGGTTGCCCGGCGCGGGGAAATGATGCGCTAGCGCGCCCTCTGAAGCCTATTTTTTAGCCATGCCCTCAAACCTTACACACTCAACCTATCGGCCAGACATTGATGGTCTGCGCGCGATCGCGGTTTTATCGGTTGTGTTGTTTCATGGTTTTCCGCAGATTTTTAGAGGCGGCTTTATTGGTGTTGATGTCTTTTTTGTGTTGTCTGGTTATCTTATCAGCCGAATTATTTTCGAACAGCTAAATCTAGGTACCTTTAATTTTCTTGATTTTTACGCGCGTCGAATTAAGAGAATTTTTCCGGCCTTACTGGTTGTTTTAGTCGCTGTTTACCTCGCCGGATGGTTCATTCTGCTCGCGGATGAATATGCTCAATTAGGTCAGCATATTGCGGCCGGTGCTGCATTTATCTCAAACTTTGTCTTGTGGGGCGAGTCTGGCTATTTCGATAACTCGGCCCACACCAAGCCGCTGCTTCATTTGTGGAGCTTAGGCATTGAAGAGCAGTTCTATATTGTTTGGCCGTTGTTGTTGTGGCTGGCGTCAAAGTTAAGATTTTCATTCTTTGTCCTGACCTTCATTCTTGCAGCCTTGTCGTTTTATCTGAATATCACTGGCATAAAAAGTGACGTGGTGGCCACGTTTTACTCACCGCAAACGCGGATTTGGGAGCTTCTGATTGGCAGCGGCTTAGCATGGTGCTCGCTTTATAAAAAAGATGGCTTGGCCGACGTTGTAATGTTTATCGACAAGTGCTGTCGGCGTCAGAAAACTGTCGTCGACCCAGTGCGTATGCGTGAACGGATGGCCAATGCGCTCTCTTGCTTAGGCTTTATTCTTTTGATCTATAGCCTGATCCGCTTTAACCGAGATCTTCAGTTTCCAGGGAAGTGGGCGCTGATACCCGTGTTGGGTACGGCCTTTATATTGGCCGCTGGGCCTCGTGCATTGCTCAATACAAAAATCTTATCTCATAAAGTTCTGGTGTGGTTTGGCCTGATTAGTTACCCACTGTATCTGTGGCACTGGCCGCTTCTTAGTTTTGCCTGGATTGTTGAGGCAAGCCCGCCTAGCTTTTCGGTCCGCCTAGGATTAATCGTGCTTTCAGTTGCGCTGGCGTGGCTCACCTACCGGTTGATTGAACGACCGATTCGCTTCGGTCAGAACGGTGGCTTAAAGGTATTTGTTCTCGTTGTGTTGATGCTCGTACTTGGTTTAGTGGGCTTGGGCACGTTTAATGAAAGAGGCTTTCCGTTTCGTAAAAACGTCAAGCAGGCTGACGCGTTATATACCTCTGAAGCGCGCACTCTTGAGGCAAAGCTGGTTGCGAACTATCGAAACTACCTTGGGGATGAGTCCGGCCGATCGACCAAGCCTGTGGTCTTGATTGTGGGTGACTCGTACAACCCCAACTGGTCTGTTGGGCTCAGTACCGTGATGGATGTGAAGCAGTATGACGTTGTTTCAGTTTCATATCTGGGTTGTAAGCTCAGTTTTACAGCTGAAAAAATTATCGCAAAGGCTAGCGAACAAAAATTTGAACGTTACTGCCAGCCTTTTGAATTGTTGATGAATGATCCAAACGTGATTAAAAGGCTCGCGGCAGTCATGTTGGTGAGCTATCGGCCTTTTGAGTACGACGTCAATAAATTTAGATTTGATCTAGTCCGCGAACTAAAGAAAAAAAACAGTGGCTTTGATTTCTTTATATTTGGAAATTACTTTCAGCTTGATCCTGATCAATATGCGAGTTGTGAAAAATTGATGTACAGAACGGGTCGCCAAGCTGAGGTGTGTATGGCGTTCGCGGATTATCCAAAAAAACAAACAAGTCTAGCAAGTTTGCCGTTTTATCCGCAGGGCCTTCAGTTTGCGTACGTCGATATGATCGGCTTAACTTGCCGTGAAGATAAAACGAGCTGTCCAACTCAAGCGCAGGGTGTACCTTTTATCAGTGACTCCCATCACTTGAACGCGACCTTCATCGCAAAACTGATGCGTGATCTACAGGCGACGCAGTCAGCAAAGCTCGAAGACCTAGGGCTTGGAAAGTACTTGAATAACAGGGCTGGTCCATAAAGGCACAAGGCCTGGCGCTTCGTAAGGATTTGATTCGTCGAAAACGAAGCCTTGAATTTTGATTTTTTGGCATCATATAACCAATGAATTTGTAATGCGCGTAATAATGAGTTTTTATGTAGCGTAATAATAAGTTTTGACGCGGCGCAAGTATCAGCTCTTATTCAGCACACGACACTTTATTTTTGACCTTTTTCCTCAAATCATCCTTTACTTTTGGGAGCCACCTCATGAAAATCCCATGCCCTCATTGCCACAAGACCAATCAGCTTGCGATTGAGCGTCTGGCGAGCCAGCCAATTTGTGGCGCGTGTCAAAAGGATTTATTGTCAGCCCCACTTGAGGTTGATGAGCAATTGTTTGGTGAGTTAACTGCCCAGTCGCCACTGCCGGTCATCGCCGACTTTTGGGCCTCGTGGTGCGGCCCGTGCAAGATGTTTGCGCCAACCTTTCAGGCTAGTGCGCTCAAACACACCAATGAAGCGCTGCACGTTAAGGTCAATACCGAAGAGAACCAAGCGCTGTCGCAACGACTAAGCATTCGGTCAATCCCGACGTTGGCGGCCTATTCAAAAGGCAAAGAACTGACGCGCGTCAGTGGGGCGTTACCTGCGCCATCGCTTGAGCAGTTTGTACAGCGCGCAATGCAAGACGCGGGTTAAAAGCTTAGTTCTTGGGCATTGATTTCAGCAAAAGTTGCATCTGCTCTTTTTCGAGCACTGCTGTCTTCTCAGCGTACTCTTGATATTCTTTTGGCCCCATATACTTAATTTCCATCAAGTTTCTTTTCACCATATCGCTAAACTCTTGATTCTTAATCGCTATGGCAAAAGCGCGGTCCAGCTTGTTGATAATGGCCGGATCCATGCCAATCGGCCCGACCACACCAAATGGCGACAGCGCCACTACATTAAAACCCTCTTCTTTTAACGTTGGTACGTTTGGATAGGACTCAAGACGCCTCTCTGACAGGCTGGCAAGTAGGCGGGCTCGACCGTCTTTAATAAAACCGTCAAGCGCTGGCGAACCTGCTCCGATAAAGATATCGACTTGGCCGCTCATTAAGCCCGTGACGATGTCTGACGCACTTTTGTATGGAACGTGAGTGACCTTGAAGTTTCCGGCTCTGGCAAAGGCTTCCATCGATAACTGAGGTGTACTAAAAATACCGGGTGAGCCAAAGGGATAGCCCGGATGTGCTTGGGCATCTACGGCGAGTTCTTTGACAGACTTCCAGCGTGAGTCTGCCCGCACCGCAATCAGGTAGTTGTAATCCACTAGCGAGCTAATGAAGGTGAGATGTTTGAGAGGGTCGAGGTTGGTTTGCACGACGTGCTGCTGGCGAAAGATGCCGACCGGCACAATACTCAACAGATAACCGTCTGGTTTTGCATTGATCAGTTGACTCGCACCGAGCGTGCCGTTGGCACCAGGTTTATTTTCTATGATGAGAGACTGGCCGAGTTCTGGGCCAGCAAGCTTAGCTAACAGTCTTGCAATGACATCGGTGCCCGAGCCTGGTCCATAGGGCACCAGCAATCTTATCGGTTGAGTCGGAAAGTTTTGCGCACATGCAAGCGTCGTGAAAAAAGACAGGACAGAACTTAGGATCAAACGTGGAATGCGCATATTGCCTCCTGTGGGTATGTCATGGTGCTGCGATGAAGTGCTGTGGTGTTGACTCTGCGAACTGTCGCGCTTGAGGTGCTTTCTCTGCGTGCTGTTGTATCGCTTTACCTGTAAACAACGGTAAGCGTTTCTGCCACGAGTGCGGGTTTTGTAACGCCTTCAATTTCAACGGTGTTGCTATACGTCAGCCGTGCGCCGCCCTCGATCTCGTCGTATTTTTCGAGCGTTCGGTGTAAGCGAATGCGAGCGCCGCATTGCACGGGGCTGACGAAGCGCACTTTGTTTTGGCCATAGTTGACCCCGCGTGAGCGTTGCTTAATCCGAACAATTTGACTGGCCAAGTAGGTGACGAGAGACAGCGTGAGCATGCCGTGGGCGATTGTTTTACCATCAGGCATTTGTTGTTTGGCACGCTCGCGATCAATGTGAATCCAGTTGTGGTCACCCGAGACCGCAGCAAAGTCATCGATCCGTTTTTGGTCTACGGTCAGCCAATCACTGCTGCCAACTTTTTGACCAACATATTGCTTCATATCTGAAGGAAATTCGACTTCAAGCATAGCTGACTCCTGAGATCTTGTTGTTAGTTGAGTAGATAGAAAAGTGTCGCGCGACGGTGTGTGGTTCTAACTTTAAAAATAACCCAGCTACGCGATCAATTGTTAGGCACGCTTTTGTGTCATACAAGTTGTTGTCAGAAGACATTTACTGACACAGGCGCACCAAGCGCTCGCGGATAATGTGCTCGGCCTCTTGAACAATGCGTGCGACCAGTACCTCGCAACTTGGGATGTCGTGAATGAGGCCTTGCACTTGTCCGACTGTCCAGATGCCGCCTTCGACATCACCGCCTTCGTAGACCCCTCGACCTTTGACGCCGGCAACTTTAGGGCCGATTTCAGCGATGGTGGCACCTGACTTTTCCATCTCGATCACGCTGAGTGCCAGGGCGTTTTTATAGACACGACTACTATTTCTTAAGCTGCGCAAAATCAGGCTGGTATCGTGTTCAGTTTGCTCAACGATGGCCCGTTTGATGTTGTCATGAACCGGCGCCTCGAGGGTGCACATAAAGCGCGTGCCCATGTTGATTGCCTCGGCCCCAAGGGCTAACGCTGCGACTAAACCACGCCCATCGCCAAAGCCGCCTGAGGCAATGACTGGAATCTTGAGCTTGGCGACTGCTGCGGGGATTAGTACCAGGCCAGGAATATCTTCTTCGCCGACGTGCCCCGCACATTCAAAGCCATCGATACTGACCGCACTTACACCGATGTCTTGCGCCTTCAAGGCGTGTCGGACAGTAGTGCACTTGTGTATGACGGTAATACCGGCCTTATTAAAAGCGGGCATGTGTGCTGAAGGGTTGTTGCCGGCAGTTTCGACAATCGTGACGCCCGCATCAATGATGACGTCTCGGTAGGCCTCGTAGGGGATGGGTTTGAGTGAGGGTAAAAAAGTGAGATTCACACCAAAGGGTTTATCAGTCATGCCACGCAAGCGATTGATTTCATCGTGAAGCGCTTCAGGGGTTGGCTGGGTGAGGGCGGTCAGTATCCCTAGGGCACCAGCGTTAGAGACTGCCGCGGTAAGTTCGGCACGCCCCACCCATTGCATGCCGCCTTGAATAATGGGGTGGGCTATACCCAACAAGCGGGTGATTGCGGTTTGCATTGTGTTGGTCCTTTACGGTGTAACGCTCAACGCGCCATCGTTTGCGATGAGGTGAGGTCGATAGGGTTGACAGGTCGGGCTGAGATGCAGCGTGGCGCCGGTCAGCTTCTGTAGCGAATCAAAGTCAATGTCGTCGGCGATGCGCTGAACGACGAAGCCTTGTGGAGTGACCTCGATTAAGGCAAAATTTGTATAAATTCTGGTGACACACTTGTGGCCAGTTAAGGGATAAGCACAACGCTCTAGCAGCCGAGGTGCACCATCCCTCTGGCAATGCTCCATCAGCACCCAGACGCTGGCCGCGCCCGCTGCAAGGTCCATCGCGCCGCCCACCCCTGGTGTTTCAGTTAAAGAGCCAGTTGACCAGTTGGCGAGATCGCCATTTTCGGCGACTTGAAAGGCGCCTAAGCAGGCGATGTCGATGTGCCCGCCACGAATCATTAAAAAAGAATCGCTATGACTAAACACTGAGGCACCCTTTAAGAGAGTCAGGTGCGACTTGCCGGCACCGACGACATCGTCGTCTTCTTGCCCGGGCTCGGGTGCGGGTCCAAGTCCGAGCAGGCCTTGTTCACTCTGCAGTAATACCTCACGCCCCTCGGGAATGTAATCCGCAATCATGGTCGGCAAACCAATGCCGAGGTTCACGCAGTAACCCTCGGGGATATCTTCTGCTGCGACACGTGCAATATCTTTTCTAGTTAACCCTTTCATTTTTTCTGTATGGCCTCGCAGTAAAAAGTAAGAGAGACTTCATTTTTTATCTCAATGACACGGTCGATTAACGTACCTAGCGCCGTTTGATTTCAATAACTCGGTCGATGAAGACGCCTGGTGTGATGATGTGTTCAGGATCGAGTTCGCCTAATTGGACAAACTCGTCGACTTGCGCAATGACCAGTTTTGCTGCGCCGGCCATCATAGGGTTATTGACACGTGCGCCACGGTGGTAAACCAGATTGCCCCAGCGGTCACCTTTCTTTGCTTGAAGCAGCGCGACGTCGCCGACGAGTGGTTTTTCAAAAACGTATTCTTGTCCATCGATGAGGCGAGTTTCTTTGCCGCGCGCTAACTCGGTACCCGCGGCCGTTCGCGTAAAGAAACCACCGATGCCAGCCGCACCTGCTCGAATGCGCTCAGCCAAGGTACCCTGAGGCACCAATTCAAGCTCGATCTTGCCCGCACTGTACAGTTCATCAAAGATAGTCTTTCCGACCAAGGCGCGCGGAAACGAACACACCATCTTTTTGACTCGATTGGCTCGCATCAGATCCGCTATGACGTCGGTGCCGGTCGTTGCATTATTCGCCACTAAGGTAAGGTCTTTCACCCCTAAGTCAAAGACGCCGGCCAACAGCTCAGCGGGTCGGCCAGACGTACCGAAACCGCCAATCAGCAGTACATCGCCATCCTTGATACCTTGTATAGCTTGCGCCATTGAGTCAACACGCTTATTGATCATGACTAATCCAGATCGTTACCGCGCATATCCGCATTGCGTCGCGCCCGCCGTGCCAAGTCCAGCATGACGGTGCCGATTGCGTTCGGGTTGTCGATCGGTTCGGCTTGGGGCCCGCGATGCCAGCCTTCCATCGCTGCAAGAAAACCACCGCCTAATTCAAACACTCGAGCGGTGACTTCAGAGCTTTCAGCACTGGCTAACCACGTTGCAGCCGCGGCGATCCAACGAGGATGCCGCTGCGCGATTTCTTCAGGCGTGCGCTCACGTAAGCTTTCGGTCATCCGTGTTTGTGCATGAGGGCTAATGGCATTCACCGTGATCCCATAGCGCTTTAATTCGCGCGCTGTGATGATGGTGAACGCAGCGATCCCTGCTTTGGCTGCGCCATAATTGCTTTGCCCAATGTTACCGAGCAAGCCTGAAAATGACGTAGTGTTAATGAGCCTGGCGTTCACAGGTTCGCCGGTGAGTTTTTGTTGCGCCCTCCAGTACACGGCGGCGTGGTGGCAGGGTGCGAAGGTTCCTTTTAAGTGAACTTTGATGACAGCATCCCATTCGCTTTCTTCCATGTTGACGAGCATGCGATCACGAAGAATGCCCGCATTGTTAATCACAACGTCGAGCTTGCCAAAGTGCTCGACCGTGCTGTGGATCATATGCTCGGCCTCTTTCCACTCAGAGACGTCGTCACAGTTTGCGATGGCCTCGCCACCGGCAGCTTTGATTTCGTCAACCACCTGTTGCGCGGCTGAGGTGTCTCGCCCCAGCCCTTCTCTGGATACCCCGAGGTCATTGACAACGACCTTGGCTCCGCAAGCGGCTAATTGCAAGGCGTATTCGCGCCCGATTCCACGTGCAGCGCCGGTAACGATTGCGACGCGTCCTTCACATAAGCGGCTCATGATTGACTAGGTTCCTTGAAATATTGATAAGAATAGTTGTGTAAATGATGTCCGACTTCGATGGCGATACAAATATTGATGGATAGTTAGTGTTCAAATTTTGGTGGGCGTTTTTCAATAAAAGCTTGGGCTGCCTCTTTGTGATCGGCGGTGAGCGTGGCGGTCACATGATTAATGGCTTCTTGATTCAGCGTTTGATCTAAGGTGTTTTGCAAGGCTTGGTTTAAGTTGTCTTTCATGAGCGCGAGGGCTTGTCGCGGGCCGTTGGCAAGTTTTTGGGCGATTGCAGTGACCTCCGGTTCAAGGCGGTCGCGCGAAAACAAGGCGGTCAGCATGCCCAACTCTTGCGCTTGCTGCGCACCGAGTGCGGGCGATAGCAAATACAGCTCGCGAGCCTTCGCAAAACCGACGATACGCGGTAAAAAATAATGCCCGCCGAAATCGCCAGGTAACCCAACGTTGATGAAAGCCGTTTTGAATTTTGCCGAATCATCCGCATACCGAAAATCGCAGGCCAACGCTAAAGACAGTCCGGCGCCTGCAGCGGGGCCACGAATCATCGCGATGGTTGGAATGGGCAGGGTGTGAAGCAGTTCGGTAATTTGATTGCGCCGGCGCAGGCGCACGACCTTTTGCTCAAACGATAGGGTCTCTGCGGGTGAGTTGGCCATACGCGCCACATCGCCACCCGCACAAAAAGCGGTGCCTGCGCCAGTCAGCACAATCGCTCCGATTTGCCGATTGTCTTTGGCCTCAAGCAGCGCTTGCGCGAGCTGGTCATAGAGCTCTGGGCTGAGCGCATTGAGACGCTCTGGGCGATTCATGACAAGCGTCATGACGCCCTCGTGCACCGACCTAAGTAATGGTGATGACTGCTCTGGCATATTGTCTCCAAGTGGTATCTAGGTACCTTAAGCAATAGCTTAGAGCAAAAAATCCTTTTCGGTGAAAAAAGAAAAACCACTGCCAAAAGGCGTGATTTGAGTGGTATAAAACCAAGACGAGGCTGACAGCCGACCAGTTCTAATATTTGGTTTAAACCAAAAGATTTACAGGGACAACACAATGAGTATCAAAGGCAAGGCCTATATCGCCGGGATTTTTGAGCACCCGGCTCGCAAAATCACAAATATGTCGTTGGCACACTTGCACGCTGAATGCGCCAAGGGGGCGCTTGAAGACGCCGGCCTGACCATTCACGACGTCGATGGTTATTATTGCTCGACCGACGCGCCTGGTAGCCTGGGTGGCATCAATATGATTGACTACATGGGGTTGACAGTTAAGCACTCTGACTCGACCAACACCGGCGGCTCGTCTTACATGTATTTAGTCGCGCATGCGGCTGAAGCCATCGCGGCGGGCAAGTGTAGCGTTGCCTTGATTACCTGTGCAGGGTTTGGGCGTCCTGGCACGATCGCGCGTGACTTGGATACCGCCATCCCAGATACCCCGTTTGAAATGCCCTACGGGCCTGTCACGGTAAATTTATACGCGCTTGCTGCAATGCGTCATATGTATGAGTTTGGTACCACCAGCGAACAACTGGCTTGGGTCAAGGTTTCTGCATCGCACCATGCGCAACACAATCCTAACGCTTACTTAAAGAAAGTGGTCACGGTCGAAGACGTTGTGAATTCGCCTTTGATTGCAGACCCACTGCATCGCATGGATTGCTGCGTGGTGACCGATGGTGGTGGTGCGGTCATCGTGGTGAGCCCAGAGGTTGCGAAACGGTTGAAACGTCCGTTAGTGAAGTTAATTGGCGCGGGCGAATCACCTAAGGGTCAGATGGGTGGCAAGATTGATATCACGTATACCGGTGCGGTGCGTTCGGGTCCAATTGCCTTTGCCGAAGCCGGCGTCAAGCCTAGCGACATCAAGTACGCCTCAATTTACGACAGCTTTACGATCACTGTGGTGATGACGCTTGAGGATCTGGGCTTTTGTAAAAAAGGCGAGGGTGGCAAGTTTGTGATGGATGGCAACTTGATTTCTGGGGTAGGAAAATTGCCCTTCAATACCGATGGCGGTGGGATGTGTAACAACCATCCGGTGAACCGTGGCGGCATCACCAAAATCATTGAGGCTGTACGCCAATTGCGCGGCGAAGCCCATCCCTTAGTGCAAGTTAAAAACTGCGATATTGCCTTGGCGCACGGAACCGGCGGCTCGCTCAGTACCCGTCACGGCAGTGCCACATTGATTATGGAAAGAGAGTAACGCCATGACCACACCCTATCAAGACAGAAAAATCCCTGCCCCAAAGCTCAACTATGGCGATGAGCCTTATTTTGATGCGGCCACACAAGGCAAGTTGATGATGAAGTATTGCAACGACTGCAAACAATATCATCACTACCCGCGTGCGCTATGCCCGTTTTGCTTTAGCGATAAAACAGAATTTAAACAAGTGAAAGGTACGGGTACGGTGTACAGCTATAGCGTCACGCGTACGTCGGGCCCAGTGCCGTATGCCATTGCCTATGTCACGCTTGATGAAGGCATCACGATGCTCACGAACATTGTTGATTGCGACTTGGATACGATTCGTTGCGGGCAGAAGGTTGAGGTGACCTTTAAGCCGAGCGATGAGGGCCCTGCGATCCCAATGTTTAAATTGGCCTGACGGCAAAGGAAAAAAAATGAGCGACGCGCTTTACACCTATTGGGTCGGCATGGATATCCCCGCCGATACGAGTGCTGCAGATATTGCAGCGTTTAATGACTTTTACTCAAACGTCCATAAACCCGAAGTATTGGCGGGTAATCCCGGCTTTTTGTATGGGCGCCGTTACGAGCTTGCGCAAGACGACACACGTGGTGCGCGTGGGCCACGCTTTATTGCCGCATACGATATTGAAAGCAAAGAGGCGGCACAACTTTACATCACGCGTAATGATGGGCCAGCAAACGGGCGACCGGTCTATAGCGATGGCCCTGCGGCTTGGCAAAAGCGCAGTACCAAGTGGCGTTTGATGTGGCAGCACGTATTAAATAATCCTCAAGCTGCGCAAGTGTCCGCTTCGCCGTACATGTATCTGGTCGGGATGAACGCTGCCGCAGGGTCAGGTGAAGCTGAGTTAGCGCAATTCAATGAGTTCTACAACACAATTCATGTGCCAGAAGTATTAGCAGGCTATGGATTTGTCAGCGGCGCACGCTATAAGAATATGCGTACCTTTCTTCATCCCGAGCCCGGTGCACCAAACTTTTTGGCGATGTACGGCATCAAGGATGAGGCATCGGCCCAGTCGTTTATGAAAGATAGATTAAGCGCTGATCCTGGTGGTAATTCTTTCTCGGATGGACCACCACCTTGGCAAAAGCGCGATACGAAGTGGCGATTGACCTATCGTTTGGTAGAGTAGGATTAAGTGATTTGCGACCGCTAGCTTGAGCATGAGTAGTCTTGCTTGGGCTGACGGTTCGTTAAACTGGTATAGCAATATTAAAACTACAAAGGCATCACATGATCTACTCTCGTCACGTTGGCGACGCAAAAATTTATAACGTCATTGAATATAGCGGCCCGACGCACGCGGCTGATTTTGTGTTTCCTGAGTTAGATGTGCGCGAGATCGTGCCGCACCTATCATGGCTTGCCCCACATCACTACAACATTAAGCTACAGCGCTTTATCGTTGCCATGCAGTTGTGGGTGATGCACATGGGCGATAACGTGATCGTGATTGACCTGGGTGTTGGCAATCACAAAAAGCGCGGGTCAGAGCGGATGAACATGCTCAACACCTTGACGCCACTCTGGCTAGACGCGGCGGGCGCAAGCGCAAAATCCGTGACACATGTGATCGTCACGCACTTTCATCCGGATCATGTGGGTTGGGGTACGCGCATGGTGGATGGTCGCTGGGAGCCGATGTTTCCGAATGCCCGCCACTTGATGCCACGCGTTGATTTTGAAGCTGCACATGCGGCATATAAAAATGGCGATAAGGGTGTGATCAGTGGTTCGTTTGAAGATAGCGTGCTGCCGCTATATGAATTGGGCTTGATTGATCTAATCGATGATGGCGATGTAGTGGCGGGTTGCTTGAAGGCTGAAGCCATGCCGGGTCACACGCCTGGTTCGTTGCACTTTCGGCTGCAGTCAAAGGGGCAAGAAGCGATCTTTGCCGGCGATGTGATGCACAGCCCTTTGCAGATTGCGATGCCGCACATCAACACTTGGATTGATGCGCACGCTGAGCAGGCGCGCGCTTCACGAGCCTTGTTTCTTAAACGTGCTGCTGAGCGAAACGCTATGATTTTTCCGGTGCACTTCGGTTGGCCACACTGTGGCTATGTGCGTGGCGACAGCGCAAAAGGTTATCGCTTCGAGCCTGTCGAGCCTGAAGCACGTGGCGAATAATTCAAAACAAGCGCGTTGCGCGTTGGTTTAGGGTATTGCTGGTCAGGGTTAAGAAAATTAAAAAGGGGATGACAATGAAGCAAATCTTACGGGCGGTTCTTTTGACGATGGCTTTCGCGCCTTTGCTCGCGGCTGCGCAAACCTACCCTGACAAACCAGTCAAAATGATTGTGCCTTACCCCGCAGGCGGCCCTGCTGATCAGATCGCCCGTGAGCTTGCGAACGGGTTGTCGCAGGCGCTAGGGCAAACCTTTGTGATCGAAACAAAAGGTGGGGGAAGTGGTTCGATTGGAACAGGCTTTGTCGCCAAAGCAGCCCCCGATGGCTATACGCTGTTGGCCAGCGCCGGTGCGCCTCACACTGCAGTGCCCGTCTTTAGCTCAAATCCACCCTACGACGGCATTAAAGAATTTTTGCCAATTTTGATGCTGATTGATGTGCCAAATGTGATGGTGATTGGTCCCCACATCAAAGCCACCAACGTCAAAGAGTTCATCGAGTTAGCCAAAACAAAAGTCATGACCTATGGTTCAAGCGGTACGGGTAGCTCAACCCATCTCGCGGGCGAGATTCTTCAAATTGAAGCGAAGATCAAAATGACCCACGTGCCCTATAAAGGGGCCACACCAGTTGTCAACGATATGTTGGGCGGGCATGTTGACGTTTCCTTCTTAAATTTATCGGCCATGCTGCCACATATTAAGTCGGGCAAGCTTCGCGCCATTGGCTTGTCTTCTCAGACGCGTGCCAAGGCCTTGCCCGAGGTGCCGACCATGGATGAGCAAGGCATGCCCAACAACACAGGCTCATGGTATGGTTTACTTGCTCCCGCTGGCACGCCTGATCAAGTTGTGCGTGTGTTGTACGATGCGAGCGTGAAGTATTTTTCGCAACCTGAAGTGCGTGCCCGCGTCGAGGCTTCGGGTTCAGTGCTCAAAATGCTCAACCCGCAACAGTTTTTGGCCGCGATGATTGAAGAAAAGCGTCAATTGGCCGAGCTGAACAAGATTTTGAATATTAAGATGGATTAAGCCCTAAGGCTTAGTTCGAGTCAGTGAACTTATGAACAAAGGATCAGTATGGATAAGGTAGTTGCCTCAGCCGCACAGGCAATCGCAGATATTCAAGCGGGCGCAAGTGTCGCGATCGCTGGATTTGGATTGGCACATCGTTTCCCGAATAACCTGATTTTCGCTTTGCGCGACAAAGGTACAACAGACTTGACCTTGGTCTGTAACTCGCTTGGCGCCGCCGGTGAAAAAGGTCAGCTGTTAGTTGAAAACAATCAGGTTAAAAAACTGGTTGCTGCGTTTTCAATCAGAGCCGGAATGCAAACCGAAGGCGAAAAAAGAATCGCAGCCGGCACGCTTGATGTCGAACTCGTACCTCAGGGTATTTTGGTTGAGCGCTGCCGCGCTGGCGGCGCTGGCATCCCAGCGTTTTATTCGCCAACCGGGGTCGATACTGACTTGGCTGACGGCAAGGATGTTCGTTATTTCAACGGCAAGCCACATGTCCTTGAACATGCCATTCAGGTGGACTATGCCTTTTTGAGCGCTTATCGCGCTGATCGTGCGGGCAATGTGCAGTTTCGTGGCGGTAGCGCCAACTTTAATTCAGCGTTTGCTAAAGCAGCAAAGATTGCGATTGTTGAGGTTGAAGAAATCGTTGAAGTCGGCGAGTTGCCTCCAGAGCTGATTGATTTGCCCGGTATCTTTATTTCGCGCGTATTAAAGATTACCGATATGGTCGATGTCAAAACGTTAACGCGTGCAGAAAAGCGCCCAGCGGACAGCGCGCGTACCTATAACGGTAAGCCAGCTCTGACGCGCAACGGCATTGCAAAAAATGCAGCGAAGATTGTGAAAGACAACACCTATGTGAACCTAGGCGTTGGCATCCCCACGCAGGTCTCAAACTTTTTGGGTGGTCGCGGTGTCTGGCTACACGCTGAAAACGGTGTGCTAGGTTACGGCGGCATTGTGTCGGGTGATGCAGTCGACCCCGATGTCTTTAACGCAGGCGGTCAATTTGTCGAGGCCGTGCCCGGCACGTCATTCTTTGAAAGTGTGATGTCGTTTGAAATGGCCCGCGGCGGCCATATTGATACCGTCATTCTGGGTGCGTATGAGGTCGATCAAGACGGTAACGTCGCGAACTGGAGCATTACCGATGCCCGCCGCGGTGGTATTGGCGGCGCGATGGATTTGATTTCTGGTGAAGTCGAGCTGATCATTGTCATGGAACACGCTGACAGCAAGGGCAGAACCAAATTGCCGCGTCGTTGTAAGTACCCACTGACAGGTCGCGAGTGCGTAGATTGGTTAGTGACTGACTTGGCGGTATTGCATTGGGTCAATGATCGTTTTGTGCTTGAGGCGATTGCACCAGGCTTTACACCTGAAGAAGTTAAGGCGATGGGCGAGATTGACTTTGCTGTGTCACCAGATCTTACGGTGATGGAGCCAAGTTAATTCACAGAAGATACTCATGAAACTACCACTTGAAGGCCTCAAAATCCTTGACCTTAGTCATGCTTTGGCGGGGCCTTTTTGCTCAACGATGCTGGCCGACTATGGCGCACAAGTCATCAAGATCGAGCCGCCAGGCAAAGGTGATATCGCGCGCGCTTGGGGCACAAAATTGCCCGGTGGTGAAACCGATTATTTTGTTGGGCTTCATCGTAATAAACAAGGCATTGTGCTTGACCTAAAAAACGCCGAGGGTAAAGAGACCTTTTTGCGGATGGTCGAGCGTTGCGATGTGGTGCTTGAAAATTTTCGCCCAGGTACGCTGGTCAAATTAGGGGTTGATTATGAGGTGGCGCGTAAGCGTAACCCCGGCATCATTTACTGTTCAATCTCAGGCTTTGGGCAAGACGGCCCTTATCGTGACCGCCCAGCACTTGATTTGATCGTACAGGCCGAAAGCGGCATGATCAGTGCGACAGGCGACGAGGGTGGGCATGGCGCGCGCGCGGGTGTGTCGATCGCCGATCTGACGGCGGGCATGAATGCCGCGCTCGGCATCATGATGGCCCTGCGTGCCAAAGACGCTACCGGGGTGGGGCAGTCGATCGACATCTCGATGCTAGAAGGCCAACTCTCGTTGCTGAGCACGATGATCGGTGATTATTTTTCGACAGGTACCATCGCAGGCCCGATGGGCACAGCGTATAAAGCCTTGTTGCCCTATCAAACCTTTCGTACAAAAACACGAGACCTGGCTTTAGCGGTAGGTAGCGATAAGTTATGGCTTGAGTTTTGCCCGCTGATCGGTTGCTCTGACATGACACATGATCCTCGGTTTGCCACAAACAGCGCACGCATGCAAAACCGCAAAGCGTTAATTGACAGACTGCAAGAGGTTTTCTTGACGCGCAGTTTTGACGAATGGGAAGCCATCCTCGTCGGTGCAGGCATCCCGATGGGCTCGATCAATAACGTGAAACAAGTTGTTGAGCACCCGCAGGTTGTTGCGCGTGGTGCGATCGTTGATATGGTGCATCCGCGCGCGGGTCATGTGCGCGTGGTCGGCGTGCCGATTCGTATGTCAGCGACACCTGGATCGGTGCGCACCCCTTCGCCCTCGTTGGGTGAACATACAGAGGTTGTGCTCAGCGATGTGCTGGGGATGACGACTAGTGAAATTGAAGCACTTAGGGCTGCGGGTGGGTTAGGTCGCGCTTCCACGTAGCCCACCAACCCCGCTAGGTTGGTAGGCGCGTAAATGAGGATGCTGTGTTAGCCAACTACTTTGCAGCCGCGCGGCTATAGGTTGCCGTGAAACTCGCCTTGGCAATTGTGTTCATACCCATGAAATAGCCAGTCAGTGCAGCCGTTGCATCAGCTGGAACTTCTAACGGGGCTTTAAGCGCATGAACAGTGAAAATATAACGATGCGGCTTGCCGCCTTGCGGTGGGCATACGCCCCCCCAGCCCGCAAAACCAAAGTCGCTACGACCGTGGCTAGCGCCCTTGGGCAAGTTTGCACCACCAATAGCGCCTGCATTTGCGGCTAATGCCTGAACATCGGCCGGAATATTGATTGCCAGCCAGTGCCACCAACCCGAGCCAGTCGGAGCGTCAGGGTCATACACAGTTACGGCGAAAGCCTTTGCCTCTTTCGGTGCGCCTTTCCAACTGAGTGCAGGAGACATATTTTCACCTGAACACCCAAAACCATTGAACTCAAACCTCTTATCAATCACGCTATCGGCTTTGATATCTGGGCTACTGAGCGTAAAGGTCTCTGCGTGTGAAACAGTTGCAAGGGCCATGAATGCTAAAGAACTAAGAACGATTTTCATACAGGACTCCGGTAGAGTTGATGGGGGTGATAAAAAAACGACTATTGTTTGTTGAGAGGGTTGATTTGAATCCCGTATTTATAGCTGTCACTGTAAAAATGTCAATACCTGCCCGAGAGCAGGGCGCCAGAATCAGTTACGCTGCGCTCAATGCCCACACGCTTCAAAATTGACGTGCAGTGTGTCGGCCTCTCCCACAGCCTTGAATTCAACGATGTTCTAAGTTAGGGCTTAAAATATCGTGTCACCCGCTAGGATTACTGACTTCATGAAAGATACTGTTCAATTAATTTTTCGCGCCAAGTTATTTAAACTGGGTGGTCCTGCGCTACCGCGGTTGGCTCGCCGTCTTCTAACGTTACTGTTTGCAGCAACGCCACTCTTCGCGACATCCAGTGCTCAAGCGCAGTCTTATCCCAATAAGCCGATCCGTTTGATCGTGCCCTTTGCTCCAGGTGGCGTGACTGACGTAAGCGGGCGCATCGTTGCAACCGCACTTGCAAAACGTTTAAATCAGCAAGTGATCGTTGAAAACAAACCGGGCGCGTCAGGCAATATTGGCGCCCAATTGGTGTCTAAAGCAGCGCCCGATGGCTATACGCTATTGCTGGCGTTAGACGGTACGTTGGTGATTAATCCACACGTGTACGAGCGCACCGGATTTGATGCGTTAAATGATTTTGCGCCGATTGCTAAGGTGGGTGACTCGATCATCATTATCGTGGCGCATCCGTCAGTTGGCGTGAAAACCTTGGCAGAGGTGATTGCCTTGTCAAAGACAAATGGCAAGGGCCTTGAGTTTGGCACGTCTGGCAGTGGCAGCATCACGCATGTGGCCGGAGAGCTACTCAAACAGCAATCAGGAGCGAATCTGGTGCATGTGCCTTACAAGGGCGGTGGCCCGGCAGCGGCCGATGTGGTGGCTGGGCATATTCCCTTGGCCTTTGCCTCGGCGTCCTCTGTCGCACAATTTCTCGAAGCGGGTCGCCTCATCCCAATCGGTGTGCCCAGCCCAAAGCGTTCGGTGGTCTTTCCAAACGTCGCCACTTTCGCTGAGTCGGGGGTGCAAGGCGTCGAGTTAAATTCGTGGGTTGGCGTGCTGGCGCCGGCCAATACGCCTGACGGGATCGTCAAGCAATTGAATGTCGAAATCAATGCGGTGTTAGCTGAACCCGAAGTCAAGACACAATTGCAAGGCTACGGCATCATCGCCGCCTCGGGGTCTACTTCGGATTTTGCTGCTGAAATCAAGCGTGACTTTGACCTGTATGGCCCGGTCACGAAGCAAGCCGGGATCAAGGCGAATTAAACACCATGACCGTAGCAAATAAATCCGCAGCGCAAGACGCGACCTTTACCACCCGCCCCGAGATCGTCGGCACCTTTGGGGTCGTGGCTTCGACCCATTGGCTTGCTTCGCAAACTGCAATGGGCATTCTTGAAAAAGGTGGCAATGCCTTCGATGCAGCGGTTGCTGGTGGCTTTGTCTTGCAAATTGTTGAGCCCCATTTGAATGGGCCCGGTGGTGAAGTGCCGATCATGCTGTGGTCTGAAAAAGAGCAGCGCATGCGAGTGCTCTGTGGACAGGGGCCTGCGCCAAAATTAGCGACCTGCGCCTACTTTAAAGCGCTGGGGTTAGAGCTTGTGCCAGGCATCGGGCTGCTGCCTGCTACGGTGCCTGGGGCATTTGGTGCCTGGCTGACAATGCTGCGTGATTACGGCACGATGACGCTGGCTGAAGTCATGACGCCAGCGATTGCCTACGCGCGCGACGGCTTCCCGATATTGCCGCGCACGGTGCAAGCGATTTTGGCTGTGCAAAGTTTATTTGCGTCCGAATGGAAATCCTCAGCTGATGTGTGGATTCCTCACGGAAAGATACCGAAGCCAGGTGAATTGTTTCAAAGCCCAGCGATCGCGCAGACGTACACGCGTCTGTTAACCGAGGCCGCAGCAGTCGGTGCAGGTGATCGCGTACGCACGATCGAGGCGGCGTTTGAGATTTTTTATCGGGGCTTCATCGCGCAAGAAATCGATCAGTTTTATACCGACCAACCGATACGTGACACGACGGGTGAACGCAACACCGGCTTGTTACGTTACGACGACCTCGCAAACTGGACGCCAACGTATGAAGAGCCACACACTGTTGAATTTGGTCGTTACACCGTGGCCAAGTGTGGCCCGTGGTCACAGGGCCCGGTCATGTTGCAGCAGCTATCCATTCTGAAACACGCAGGTCTTGAGAATTTTGCGCCTGATTCCGCTGAATTTGTACATCGCGTGGCTGAGGCCACAAAACTTGCGATGGCTGATCGCATGGCTTGGTACGGTGATCCGCTTTTTGCGAAGATCCCAATGGCAGAGCTGTTGTCAGACGAATATGGCAAAGCTCGCTATGCGCGTATCGGAGCACTGAGCGCCAAATTGTTTGAAGCGGGTCAGCCCGGCGGGCGTCAGGCAAAGCTGCCTGATCTTGAGGCGGCAGCGCGCACGCTAAAAGTGTCAGATACGCGCTTTGGTGTGGGTGAACCGACCTTCGCAGCGTTGCCACCTGTCAGTGAATGGGCCAAGAAAGAGGTCTTCATCGGAGACACCTGTCACATCGACGTGATTGATGCGAAAGGCAACATGGTTTCGGCTACGCCGTCAGGTGGTTGGTTATCTTCAAGCCCAGCGATTCCTGCCTTGGGTTTCTCGCTGGGTACGCGTTTACAAATGACGTGGTTTGATGACAACGTGCATGGGCAGCTGATGCCGGGTAAGCGACCCACCACCACCTTATCGCCCTCGATGGCGCTGCGCGACGGCTTGCCGTATATGGTGTTTGGTACCCCGGGCGGTGATCAACAAGATCAATGGAGTACTGAATTCTTTTTGCGCCATGCGGTGTACGGTATGAATCTTCAAGAGGCGATCGAATATCCGGCGTGGCACGTGGATCATTTTCCGATTTCGTTTTGGCCGCGCTCGTTGCGCTATAACCAAATCACCTTAGAGTCACGTTTTCCAGAGGGCACGCTACAAGCGTTGCGCGACGCTGGGCACGAGGTAAAAGTCGGTGCAGAGTGGTCTGAAGGGCGCATGTCGGCCTGCACACGTGAGCCGGGTTTGAATGGTAGATTATTATTACGTGCAGCTGCGAATCCCCGTGGCATGCAAGGTTACGCGGTAGGACGTTAACGATGTTTAAAAAAATATTTTTTATTTTGTGCGTGGCCCTCGTTGGCATTGCTCCTGCTCAGGCCGCCTGGCCCGACCGCACAGTTACGCTGATTGTGCCTTGGGCGCCCGGCGGCTCAACTGATATTTTGGCCCGTATGTTGTCAGACTACCTGACGCGCTCGCTTGGCCAAACATTCATTGTCGAAAACAAGGCAGGTGCCTCGGGCAACATTGGTTCAAATCTTGTTGCCAAGGCCAAACCAGACGGTTACACCTTGCTTGTCGGCTCGATGAGCACGCATGCAATGAATCAAGCGCTGTTCTCATCCATGCCCTTTGAACCGGTTGATGATTTCACACCGATTTCTTTGGTGGCGTTTGTGACCAATACGCTCGTGATTAACCCCAAGATTCCAGTCAATAACGTGGCTGAACTCATTGCTTATGCCAAGGCTAATCCTAAGAAATTGAATTTTGCTTCGGCCGGAGCAGGCTCAACGAATCACATTAGTGCGGTGTTGTTTGAACTTGCCGCTGGCATACAGATGACGCACATCCCTTACAAGGGTGGGGCACCCGCGGTACTTGATACTGTGGCGGGTCAGACCGAAGTGTTGTTCGGTGCGGGCACACAAACCCTGCCGCATGTGAAATCAGGCAAACTGAAATTACTCGCAGTGACTGAAAGCGCCCGATCACCGCAATTGCCTGACACGCCAACGGTTGCCGAGACCCTACCTGGTTATGAGTTGGTCGTGTGGTACGGTGCCTTTGGCCCGAAGGATCTGCCCAAAGAGATCACTGAGCGGTTAAGCACTGAAATCAACCGTATTGTTGCGTTACCAGAGGTCCGTACAAAGATGTCTGCGATCGGTGTTGAAGTGGTAACTTCAACGCCAGCAGGCTTTGCCAAGACGTTGCAGCAAGACGCGGCCAAGTTCACCAAGCTAATACGTGAGTTGAAAATTACGGCAGAGTGAGTGTTATCTGGGCATCTGAGTAGGCCTCTTCGGCAAGCGCATTGCAAAACCGATGCCGACTACATTCACGGCCGCCGCGATCCAGATTGAAGAGCGGTAGGTATTGCTCCAGTCAAACAGCCACCCTGCTAAAACCGGTAGGCACACGGCCGCCACGCACCAGCCGATATATATTCTGCTGGCCACGATGCCGAATTGGGCTGTGGGCCAGTGCATGCCAATGCCACCGGCGGTTGAGCCAGAGACAAAGCCGTAACCCATCCCCACCATGGCCAGGGCAATCAAAGCAACTTCTGGGCTTGGCCATATCGTCAGCATCAGAGCACCGGTTAACGACCAGATATGAGCAGCCGTCATCACTTGTCTGAGGCTAAAGCGATCCATCAGCCAGCCGCCGGTGATACGTGCAGCAGCAATCATGCCTGTGATGAAAGAGGTCGCTCCGATCGAAAATTGAGTGCCGCCGCCATAAGACTGAACGATGCCGGCAGACTGACTCATGACCATTAAGCCGGCAGAGGCTGCTAAGAAAAATACGATGGCGATTCTCAAAAACAACGGCCATTGGGTGATTCCCAAATAAGATTGCTGCCTGTTTGCCTCAAGGTTAGTCGCAGTAGTGGCGTTGGCATTCGCTTTTGGGATGTGGCTATGTAAGCCGGTGAGCCAAACTGCGATAAGACCGCTAATCAGCACGACTAGCCCCAAATTCAATAGGGTCTGCCGCAAGCCCATCAGTTCGACCGACCAGCCCAGCAAGGGTGCACCAAGCATCGCCCCGAGTGGATACAAACCCACCACGTAGCCATTGACCAAACCACGGTGTTTGGTAGGCACGAGGTTGACGATTTGTTGGGCAGTGGTAAATGCGACGCCACCCCCTAGCCCGAAAAGGATGGCGTATCCAAAGAGCAGCGACCAAAACCCTTGAGCTTGTGAGGCTAGCGCCAAGCCTAGAGCCCCGGTGAAACAGGTGATCAGCAGAACTGCCCCAGTTGAGAGTCGGGTGTACACCGCGGGCGCGACATTCATGCCCGTTGCAAACATGACCGTACAGAGTCCAAAGATCACGCCCATATCCGAGCGGGTTAGCGACAGCATGGCTTCCATCGACTTCAGAAACACGCTGAAAGCGTAAATTGTACCGAAGGGAAGGTTGGCAAAGGTCGCAGCTAGGATGAGGCGCATGAACGGCTTCGTATTCTTATAGAGTCAGAGAATCTTTGGTTTTTTCAATATAAACTAATTCTTCGATGCCATTGACTCAGGTCGTCTAGAAAAGGGGTTCAAGTTGAAGTTATATATCGCAAATAAAAACTACTCGTCTTGGTCGTTGCGGCCGTGGGCCCTCTTGCAAGCGCGCGGCATCGAATTCGAAGAGGTGTTGGTGCCTTTTGCGGCTGGGTCACAACCGTCAGCGTTTAAAGCGTTCTCGCCCACAAGCAAAGTGCCTTGTCTTGAAGATAATGGGTTATTGATCTGGGATTCGCTCGCAATCTGCGAGTACGTCGCGGAGCAACACCCCGGCTGTTGGCCTATCGATACGACCGCTCGTGCTTGGGCGCGCAGTGCGGCAGCCGAAATGCATTCGGGGTTTCAGACGCTTCGTAGCCTTTGCCCGATGAATTGTGGTATTCGTGTGGCGCTTGAGCAAATCGATGAAGGCTTGCGGGCAGACGTTGAGCGCATCGACGCTTTATGGATTGAAGGGCTTGCAAAATTTGGTGGCCCTTATCTTGCCGGCAAAGAATATGGCATCGTCGACGCGTTTTTTGCCCCTGTCATTTTTAGAGTGCAAAGCTATGGTTTGCAGCTCAGCCAGCAGGCCCAGCCATATGTTGAAAGGATGCTGAGTCTGCCAAGCATGCAGCGCTGGTACGCTGAGGCTTTGCTTGAAACTTGGCGCAAACCAGAGTACGAACAGGCTGCTGTGGCAAACGGAAAAATCGTTCGCGATTTTCGAAAATGAACTCAAGCCGCCAAGTCAAAGATCAGAACTTCAGCATTGTGACCGTCGGTGAGAGTCAGCGCGGTTTCGTCCGAGACAAACAAGGCGTCGCCCGCGCTTAGGCTGATATCGTTCACCTTAAGCTCACCTTTGATCAGGTGAACGTAAGCTTTACGGGTTGAGTCAAGCGTGAGGCTTGCTGTTTGAGTCTGCTCAAACAAGCCTGCATAAAGTTTCGCATCAGCGTAAATCTTGACGGCATCCTCCTGACCTTCAGCAGACGCAATCAAAACGAGTGCACCTTGTTTTTTTTGCGAAGGTACAGTCTTTTGCTCGTAGCTTGGTTTCACATTTTGTTGGTTAGGCAAAATCCAAATTTGCAAAAAGTGAGTCTGTTGCCCTTTTGCGTGATTGAATTCGCTATGTTGCACACCAGTGCCCGCACTCATTCGTTGCACATCACCTGGTGGGATGCCTTTGACGTTGCCCAAGCTGTCACGATGCGCTAATTCACCTGCAAGCACGTAGCTAATGATCTCCATATTTTGGTGACCATGTTCGCCAAAACCTTGACCCGCCTCGATGCGATCTTCATTGATGACGCGCAGATTACCCCAGCCCATAAACTCGGCATCGCGGTAACCGGCAAACGAAAAAGAGTGAAAGCTTTTCAGCCAGCCATGATCTGCATAACCACGGTCTTGAGATTTTCTGAGAGTGAGCATGACAAAGCCTGTTCGTTACATCCAGAAACACATGTGCCGGATGAATTCAGGCATTATAGAGGCACTGTTATTGACACAAAGCGAGACGTCTATGTGCCTATCTATCGACACCGTCGAGATCCTCCAAGCTGCAAAGTCAGATTCGTGGGATACCTTTTTTATCGCGCAAGCTGCCGCTGTTATTCCGAAGGATTTTCTTTCAAAAATCGAACGAGAACAAGATTTAGAACAGCGAGACCCCTTCGAGGGCTGGTCCGAGTGATCCAGTGCGCACTCGAGATAAATGAGAGCAGGATTTTTATAAGCTATCCGCATCGGCCCTCTGGCTTAGCTTCGCGGTATCAACCCTTCTTCAATCGCTTTAATCTGCATAGCTACAAAGCGCGAGTAGATTCTGCAGTTAGTAAAGCTGCCGCCTACAAACCATAAGCCTTCTTGCGGGGTGCGGCGCCACATGTTGTTCATTTCGCCATCAGGTGCAATACCCCAAACTGGGCCAACTTTTTCAGCAATCTCAGCACCGAGTAACTCTTTGACGACCACTTCTTGAGGGACATAGCCTGTTCCCATGATCAACAAGTCAGCTGGCTGAATCGAACCATCTTTCATGAGCGCGCCTTCAGGTGCGAAGCGTTCGATCTGATCGAATTGCAACAAGCCAATGTCGCCGCTGACGATTAGATCTGAGCAGCCAGCGTTCAGATAATAGCCACCGTACCGCGTACGAATCTTCAACTGGTAGCCGGTATCGTCCTCGCCTTGGTCCCACTTAAAGCCGCGGGCAATCAGGCCATCGATCAGCTTTCTGTCGAGATCGACCATGCGGACGCTAACTTGTTTGAAGTTGCGCTTGGCAACAGGCAGGGTGTTGATACTTGAAAGTAAGTCGCCATCAGCAATCGTGATGCCATCGTACAGTCCATAGGTGAGATGCAGGCTTGGGTCGATACTCACCACGGTGGTTGAACCGCGCTGAATGATCGTTGTGTCTGCACCGTTGCTATGTAGGTCTTGCGCGACATCGTGCGCGCTTGTCCCTGTGCCCAGCACCAGTGCTTTTTTGCCGCTCCAGGCAGCGCCACTTGTGAAGGCGCTGGTGTGCATGACTTCGCCTTTAAAGTCTTTGAGCCCTGGTAGATCAGGCATGCTTGGCTTACCTACCAAGCCGTTTGCAAAAATCAAATGGCGTGGGCGCACGGTACGCTCGGTACCGTCATTGTTACGTAGCACGGCTGTCCAGCGAGCTTCGCTCTCATCGTACGTGGCGCTGCCAAGCTCAGTATTCGTCCAGTTATTGATGTCCATCGTTTGCGCATAGACTTCAAGCCAGTTGCCCAGCATGTCTTTAGGCAAGTATGAAGGCCAGTGCGGCGGAAACGGCAGGTGTGGCAAATTATTGAGATCGGTGATGTTGTGTAGGGCGAGCGAGTGATAGCGCTTGCGCCAGCTGTCGCCAATGCGTGGATATTTGTCGATCAGTAAAGTATCGATCCCTAACAAGACAAGCGAGGCTGCGACACTTAAACCAGACTGACCACCGCCAACGATCAAAACGGTCGGTTCGCGGTCTTTGTAGGCTTGGCTTTCAACGCGTTGATCTTGCCAGTTCGTGCCACCAAAGTTACGCGAGTAGGCCGCACCCGTGGGGCGACGCTTGCCGGTTTGCTCTTCAAAGCCTGTCAGTTCGTTCAGGCTGGTGAGGAGCTGAAAAGCTTTTGACGGATCGCTGGCTAACAAGCGAAGTACGCCATAGCAGTGGCCGATGTCTGTTTCAAACTGAAACAAGACCTCAATGACATCGACACCAATCCGCTTGAGTCGTCGAGGCCCTTGACGACCTTCGGCCAGTTTAAAGTCGCGTGCCTTGACGCTGGCTTGCTTGATCAAGATCAAGTTTGCGATATTGTCGACGCCTTCGCTTGGTGTGATCGACCAGGTAAAGGCAAACAAGTCGCGCCAGTGGCAGTCGGTGTCAAATAAGGCTGTGATACCAGGTTTATCTAGCTGCGCGAGCGTAGCCTCAAACTGACTGAGCCATTGGGTAGCAAGGGCGTGATCAGGTGTAAGGGGTGCGGCAACAAAAGCGGGTTGACCAAGGTTCATAAAAGCTGTCTCGTTAATTTTTGTTTGATACTGAAAGAGTATTACATTTGCTTACCATTTTCTACTTGTTCATTGGCGTGTGGGTCGGTAGAGTGCTCACTATGCGAAACTTGTAGAGGTAAAAATGGCTTTTCGAACGGTGAATACAGTGTTGAATGCAAGGTTGGAGGCAATCGAAGCACGCACAGATGCTCGTGTAGCTGATATTAAAGGCCAGATCGGTGCTCAGATTGCTCGAATGGATGAGCGGGATGCGCGTAACGAAGAGACCTTTAGTCAAATACACAAAGAGTCGGCCGCAATCAGAGGCCAAATCGCCACCCTGAAGTACGTAGTAGTTACGACAGGGGTGGCGTCGGTCATCGGGCTGTACGCAGCAAACGTGGCTACGATGCAAGCCCTGTTGGCAGCCTATGACTCGGGTAAGGTCATGGCGACTCAATTTGCTAAAACAGCTGATCGACTCGATCGAATCTCAGAGCGATTGGATGCCCAAGAGCAAAAAATCAGCCAAAAGATTAACGCTCAGTAATTAAGCGATCCAGGCAAAGTACAGATCACGAGCTTACCGATGTTTCGGATCAAGCGCATCACGCAAGCCATCGCCCAACAAGTTAAACGACAGCACCAATACAAAAATTGCCAGGCCTGGCCACACCGCCATCCAAGGTGCGGTCTCCATAAAATTTTTCGCCGTATTGAGCATACTGCCCCAGCTCGGATCCGGCGGTTGTTGGCCAAGACCTAAAAATGACAAACTGGCTTCTGCGATGACCGCTGACGCGATCGCTAAAGACGCCTGCACGATCAAGGGCGCTGTCACGTTAGGCAAGATATGCGATATGGCAATTCGAAACGGATGACAACCCACCGCGCGTGCCGCTTCAACATAATCCTCAACCTTGATCTGTAAAACTTGCGCGCGGGTGAGGCGTACAAAAATGGGTGAGGCAGATACCCCAATGGCAATCATGGCGTTAGTGAGGCTAGGCCCTAAAAACGCGGCGAGAGCGATCGCAAGAATCAAGAAAGGGCAGGCTAAAAACGCATCGGTTGCGCGTGAGATCAGGCTATCCACAGTGCCGCCTAAAAAGCCCGCCAACATCCCAATGGTGACGCCAGTGAGCAGCGAAATCGCCACAGACACCACGCCTGCTAACAGCGACGCGCGTGCACCCCAGATGACACGCGCCAACACGTCGCGGCCAAGTTCGTCGGTACCAAACCAATGCGTGCTGGTAGGCGCCTTGCGAATCGCGCTCCAGCTTGCTTCGATCGGATCAAAAGGCGAAATCAGTGGTGCAAAAAGTGCCATGACAATAAATAGTAGTACGACATACAGCCCAAACATACCTTTGCGATTACGCTGCAGTTTGCGCCAAGCGCGTAGCCAAGGCCCAGGCTCTTTTTTAAGAGCAGGAGGCGCAAGCGTTGGGCTGGTTGTTGTGACGGGATTCATTATTTGCGCAGCCGTGGGTTCAACATAAAGTAGGCCATATCTGCAAATAAATTGAGCATGATGTAGGTGGTTGCAGTGACAAGCACGACGCCTTGTACCACTGCGTAGTCGCGATTAAACACGGCATCAATGATGAGTTTGCCAAAGCCCGG
>CAMEAW010000017.1 GCA_945911685.1 Bordetella parapertussis | reverse complement strand
GTGAACTATCAACAAACCTCAAGGTATACCAACTCGCTTTTCGGTATTTATCGGGGCGCCTGGGGCCCACAGTCGGTGCAGGCGAGCGTGCGCAATGACAACAATTCGCAGTACGGTAACTTTGTGACAGGCAGTCTGGTGTACGGGCTGTCGCTGACACCGCAGTGGCGAGCCACAGTGGGTGCCAACACGGGCTTTCGTGCACCGAATTTCAATGAGCTCTACTGGCCCGTCACGCCTTTCTATGCAGGTAATCCGTTATTGCAACCCGAGAAATCACGCAATATCGAGATGGGGTTGAAATACTCAACTGAAAAAACTCAATTAAGTTTGGTAGCCTATCGCAACGAAATCACGAACTTGATCTTGACTCAGCCGGTGGTACCTGGTGATATTTACTCACCCTACGCGCCAATCAATGTCGGACAGGCGCTGATTCAAGGCGTCAGTCTGTTTGGTTCGCATCGCTTCAACAGCGACACGCAAGTGCGGGGTAGCCTGAACTGGCTTGATCCGCGTAATGCCGAGACCGGCGCCTTATTGCCCCAGCGTGCACAACAAGTTGCCAAGCTCGCATTAGATCAAGCCGTCTGGCGCGCCCGCTTGACTGCCGAATGGTACGTTAGCAGCGAACGCAAAGATACGATGTCTGGCGGCACGCTAGGTGGCTATAGTTTGCTTAACCTGATGGGCAGCTACCCCCTGCCCTCAGGGGCTGAAGTTCAGGTGCGCTGGAACAACGTTTTTGGTAAGCAATACACCCTGATTCAAGGCTACAACACGCTGGGCTCGAATGTGTTTGTCAACTTGGCGTGGCGGATGTAGCATCAGGCATCGAGTGTTTGTTGGGCGAATGGTGTGATGCGCGCTTTTTTTTGTCGGGCTAGTTTTTTGGCGTGTTGCCTGTTGGCGTTCGTCGCCGGTGCGTCTGAAGTCGAGGTCATCGATGACAGTGGTCGGGCGGTCTTGCTCAAAGGCCCGGCACGCCGTGTCATTTCGCTCTCGCCTCACACCACTGAATTAGTGTTTGCTGCGGGCGGTGGCGACAAACTCGTGGCCACCACCGAGGGGAGTAATTTCCCGGCACAGACCCTTGGGCTGCCCAAACTCGGTGATCAACGCACACCCGATCCAGCCCGTATTGCGGCTTACAAGCCAGATTTAATATTTGGCTGGCTCGCCGCTGAACTCGGCCCGCTCATGTCTTTGAACGTGCCCGTGTTTATCAGCACGCCAACCTCGCTCGTCGAAATTGCCGACAGCGTCGAAACCTTCGGGGTACTTTTGGGTACCGCCGGCGTCGCACGTGCGCGTGCTGAAGCTCTGCGCCAAAAATTAGATACTTTGGCCCGAGCTTCTGCCGGCAAGCGCATCGTGCGTGTTTTGCTACAAGCAGGTTCTGAGCCTGACCACGCCTTAACGCGCGAAAACCTCTTGTCAGACGTCATTACACTTTGCGCAGGCAGCAACATCGTCGCCGAGGATAGCGTCGGGGCAACCAAACCCAGCGTGGCACAGCTCGTCGCGCAGGCACCTGAACTCGTGCTGATCGCCCGCACAGGCGCCGGAACCGTACCCGTCGTCGACAGCGTCGGGGTCAATCGCTGGCAGACGGCCGGCCTGCCAGCGGCCCGGCTCGGTCGAGTGTTTATGATCGATGCCGATGCCGTGTTTCGGTCTGGCCCACGCTTGATCGAGGCGGCCGAGCCGATTTGTGAACTCATCGAGCAAAGTCGCAAATAGCACAGCCTGCCTGCGACTTCAGCCCCTGAGCCAGTCACGTTAAACTGTGCGGATTGCGATCGGTTCCTCATAGGTCGCTGCGCGCTTATTGAATGAAAAAATATGAAAACAGACTCATCCGATCCGTTGGTGATTGCCGGTAAAGCCTACCATTCACGCCTGCTCGTGGGCACCGGGAAATACAAAGATTTTGCCCAAACGCGCGAGGCAATTGATGCCAGCGGTGCGCAAATTATTACCGTTGCGATTCGGCGCACCAACATCGGTCAAACGGCGGGCGAACCAAGCTTGCTTGAGTATTTGCCCCCCAGCCAATTCACCTTGTTGCCCAATACGGCGGGCTGCTATTCGGCTGACGAAGCGGTGCGCACGCTCAGATTAGCGCGCGAGCTGCTCGACGGACATAACTTAGTCAAGCTAGAAGTACTTGGCGACCCGCACACCTTGTTTCCGAATATGCCCGAAACACTCTCTGCGGCCAAGACTTTGGTTGCAGACGGTTTTCATGTGATGGTTTATTGCACCGACGACCCGATTCAGTGCCGCATGCTCGAAGAGATCGGCTGCGTTGCGGTGATGCCCTTAGCCTCATTGATTGGCTCGGGGATGGGCATCTTAAATCCCTGGAACCTGCGTCTGATTATCGATCAGGCTAAGGTACCTGTTTTGGTCGACGCTGGGGTGGGTACTGCGTCAGATGCTGCCATTGCCATGGAGCTTGGCTGCGATGGCGTGCTCATGAACACGGCGATCGCGGGTGCGCAACACCCTGTGCTGATGGCCAGCGCCATGAAAAAAGCTGTTGAGGCCGGCCGCGAAGCTTTTCTGGCCGGACGCGTACCGCGCAAAACCTATCAAGCAGCACCGAGCTCACCTACAACGGGCCTGATCACCCCCATTACTCCGAACGCCAAGACATGAGCAACGAGGAGGCCGTACGCGTCATCCCCAATACCCTGACCATCGCCGGGATGGATCCGTCAGGAGGCGCAGGTATCTTGGCCGACATCAAAGCGATGAGTGCGTTGGGCGCCTACGGCTGCGCCGTAGTGGCGGCACTCACTGCGCAAAACACTCAGGCCGTTACCGATATCTCACCCGTCAACCCACAGTTTGTGCGCGCGCAAATTGACACGCTGTTTGCCGACGTCGACATTCATGCCGTCAAACTCGGGATGCTGGGGCAAACCGGCATCATTGAGGTGGTGGCAGACCGCCTTGGGCACTTCAAACCGGTCCACTTGGTGTTGGATCCCGTCATGGTTTCAAAAAGTGGCGATCTACTACTTGAACAAAAAGCCATCGGAGCCCTACGCGAGCAGTTACTGCCCTTAGCGACGCTGATCACGCCTAATTTGCCCGAGGCCGGGGTCCTGCTTGAAATGCGCTCAGTCGAGACCGTACGCGAGATGCGCCGGGTGGCCGAACGCTTGCGCAACATGATGACCCACGGTGGGCATCGGTGGGTTTTGGTGAAAGGCGGGCACCTGCCCGGCAACGATACGATTGATGTACTGCATGATGGCGACAAAATGATCGAGTTACCTGGTCACCGCATCCCCACACGCAACACGCACGGAACGGGCTGTACACTCTCAGCCGCCATCACGGCGCTGTTGCCTCAACTGCAAGACGTGCCTGAGATCACAAAGCGCGCTAAGGATTACCTTGTTCAAGCGATTGCCCATGCCGATGCGTTGAAGGTCGGCCACGGCCACGGCCCCGTACACCACTTTCATGCGCTCTGGTCAGGAAAACCCTTACAATAAGGGTTTTCCGCAATCAGTGCTCTCGCACACTAGATTATGAATGCAATGACTTTGCCTGAGTTTGAACGTGCCCGTTTCAATATGGTTGAACAACAAATTCGGCCCGTAGGCGTCTTTGACACCAATGTGATTGAGGCCCTGTTCAAGGTGCAACGCGAACTCTTCGTGCCGCCCGCCTTTCGTACTCTAGCGTTTGCAGACATTGAGATCCCGTTGCAGCTCGGTACCGTCGACACGCGTCAGACCATGCTCAGCCCCAAACTCGAGGCTCGCCTCACCCAGCTCTTGCAACTCAAACACGACGACTGCGTGCTGGAAATCGGTACTGGCTCGGGTCATCAGGCGGCCTTGCTGGCGCACCTTGCGCGCACCGTTACCTCTATTGAAATCGATCCACGCCTCGCAAGCTTTGCTCAACAAAATTTGCAAAAAGCACAGTTCAAAAATGTCATCGTAGAAATTGGTGACGGCAATAACGGTTGGGGCACTGCTGAGTACGACGCCATTTTGGTCAGCGGTGGGGTCGACAAAGTGTCAAATGCGCTTAAATATCAATTGAAAATCGGTGGGCGCATGGTTGTGATCGCTGGCCAAGCACCCTCAATGACCGCCTTTCGCATCACTCGCACCACGGCCGCAAGCTTTGAAACGACGTCACTCTTTGAGACGGTCATTAAGCCGCTCACTGGGGCCTGTGGCTCGCGCTTCAAGTTCTAAATATGTTTCTGGCCGCAACGACCACCGATTAACAGTGACTTGCGACATGCAGAATGGGCTTCAAGTTTGGAAAGCATCTCAAACAGTGTTGGCTATTCGCGTTGTCTAATTTTTTCAACTAAGTTGGTTGTTGAGCGCGCAAACTCAAACGGTATTGCAACAGCTTTGCCGCCCCAAGACTCAACGAGCTTGGTTTCGGGCAGCACTTGCATCTGGTAATCCCCACCCTTGACGATGACATCGGGCCGAAGCTGCCCGATGATTTCAAGAGGGGTGTCTTCATCAAAGACCACTACAGCCGTCACACTTTCTAGCGCCGCTAACAGCGCAGCACGATCGGCCGCTGTGTTCAGTGGGCGATCAGGCCCTTTGCCCAACCGCTTGGCAGAGGCATCCGAGTTCACGCCCACTACCAAGACTGCGCCAAGCTGTGCAGCCTCATCAAGGTACGTCACATGGCCACGGTGCAAAATATCAAACACGCCATTGGTAAATACCAAAGGCTTGGGCCACTGACCACTCGCAATCCTTTCAACGGCCTGCTGTGCTGAAAGCAGCTTGCCCTCGAAACGCGCGCTCAAGCGACTGAGCCTACAGCCCCCGTGGCTGTTCGAATCAGTTCTTTGCGGTAGCGATTCAGGTCTTGCACGGTTTTAAACGAGCTATCCATTAACAGCGACATGTTGTGCAAAATACGCGTGCTAACTTTGTGTTCCCAGTCTTTATCAAAGACAATTTGATTGTCTAGCCAACGCTCAAGCCATCCCGGCTCGGGCAGTTTTGACTGAACAGTGTCGTTGGGAAACATGTCTTTATTGACGTGCAAATTGGTTGGGTGAAGCGCTTGCGGCGTGCGATGCGCAGAAGCCATCAACACCCCAATTTTGGCAAATGCCATGCGTGCCTGGGCGCCGATTTCTTGCCCGCGTTGCGTGAGAGCGCGCTTCATGTAGCGCAAATATGCACCGGCGTGACGCGCCTCGTCTTGGGCAATCACTTTATAAATTTCTTTGATCACAGGTTCGGTGTGCCAATCAGAGGCACGACGGTACCAGTGATTGAGACGCACCTCACCACAGAAATGCAGCATCAGCGTTTCGAGCGGAGGCGCGGGGTCAAACTCGAAGCGCACGCGGTGCAGCTCTTCTTCGGTTGGAACCAAATCTGGGGCAAAGCGGCGCAAATACTCAATCAACACGAGTGAGTGCTTTTGCTCTTCAAAAAACCAGACCGACATAAAGGCCGAAAAATCGCTGTCGTCGCGGTTGTCTCGCAAAAACATTTCAGTCGCAGGCAACGCTGCCCATTCAGTGATGGCGTTCATTTTGATCGTCTGCGCCTGCTCGTCAGTCAGCTTGCTGCGATCAAAATCTTGCCAGGGAATATCGGTGGCCATGTTCCAGCGCACGGATTCCATCGACTTAAAAAGTTCTGTGTAGAGCATGTTCACTGCCTTTAATGTTTAAACTTCAATCAACGCATGAGCGTCCAGAGTGCCACTGCCAAACTGAGGGCAGCCACGCCCGTTAATGCCACTAACACACGATTACTTTGTTCACGCGCGCGCCGCATCTGCTGCAACTCGTGCAAGACCTGACCTGAGACATCGGCGCGACTAAGCTGTGTATGCACCAACCGCGGTAATTCAGGTAACCACTGCGCCCACTGACCGGCCTCTTGTAGCAGTTTTTTACGGGTGCCCTTTAAACCCACCCGCTCAAGCATCCAGCGTTCGAGATAAGGTTTGGCGGTTTTCCATAAGTCTAACTGCGGATCAAGCTGTCGACCTAATCCTTCGACGTTTAAAAGGGTCTTTTGCAACAGTACCAATTGTGGCTGAATTTCGACATTAAAACGCCTAGAGGTCTGAAATAGGCGTAATAACACTTGTCCGAGTGAGATTTCAGCCAAAGGCCGATCAAAATAGGGCTCGCACACCGCACGAACCGCTCCCTCGAGCTCTTCTTCACGCGTGGTAGCGGGTACCCAGCCTGACTCAATGTGCAAACGCGCCACACGGCGATAATCGCGTTGAAAAAAAGCTAGAAAATTTTGAGCTAAGTAGTTTTTATCAAACTCAGAGAGCGATCCGACAATACCAAAATCGAGCGCGATATAGCGACCGAGTGTGTTGGGCTGATCTGAGACATAAATATTGCCAGGGTGCATGTCTGCGTGAAAAAAGCCATCGTCAAAAACTTGCGTAAAAAATATTTCAACACCGGTGCGCGCCAGTGTCGGGATATCAACACCTGCTTGCTTGAGGCGTTCGATTTGACTGACCGGTATGCCGTACATGCGCTCCATCGTGAAAACCGTCGACGCACAATAATCCCACATCACCTCAGGCACCCACAGCAACTCACCGCGGTTACTTTCGGGGCCAAAATTACGGCGTAATTGACTGCAATTAGCGGCCTCGCGCAACAGATCGAGTTCGTCGTGCAGGTGCTTGTCAAATTCGGCGACTACCTCGCGAGGCTTTAAGCGCCGTCCATCGGGCACCAAACGCTGGATTAGGCTTGCCAGCACGCGCATCAGTGAAAGATCTTTATCAATCACCTCGAGCATGCCCGGGCGCAAGACTTTGACAGCGACGTGACGCCCATCATGGAGCACCGCGAAGTGCACTTGCGCAATCGACGCAGAGGCCACAGGGTCGGTTTCGAACTGCGCAAAAAGTGTCGAGGTAGGCGCACCAAGTGCCGCTTGAATCATGGCGGCGGCTTTGTCTGAGGCGAACGGGGCGACCCGATCTTGCAACAAGGCGAGCTCATCGGCAATATCCATTGGAATCAGATCGCGACGGGTCGATAAGACTTGCCCAAATTTCACAAAGATCGGGCCCAGCGCTTCGAGTGCAAGGCGCAGCCGCAAGCCGCGCGGCATGGTTGGGCGTGAGCCTAAACGCACCAGCCACAGCAACCGATAGGCGACCGGATGATCGATCCCTGAGAGTACAAGTTCGTCGAGACGGTAGCGCAGCGCAACGCCGATGATACGCAGCAGGCGTGGTACTGACATCATGCGCGAGCGCCGGGGCGCGGCGTCAGACGCGCAAGGCGAGCTTGCAGTGCCGCAGTACGCTGCTCGAGCTGCGCTAAGTGTCCTAGGGTTCGTTCACGCTCATGAGTAAGGGTCGCATGCGCCGGAGCACCGGCCAAGGTATTGGTTTCTTCAGAAAGATATTCAGCAAGATTTTCGGCTAAACCCCGTCCGAACGACTGGGCGCCGGCTAACACCCCTTTTACACCCTGGGTAAGTCGACGGGCTGGAATGTCGCCCAGCCATTGGGCTAAGGCATCTTCGGGATCGGGGCGCAGATCACGCGCCAGATCAGAGACAACTTGTGCCAGCGCAGCTTGCCCGGTGACATGCACCCACTGCGCAATATCTGTGCGTGCACCGGGTGCGAGCAAGGCCGTCCAAGATAGTTTTTCAGCGATCAACTCGAGCACGACATCCGGCACGACTGCCGAATCTGCCGCGACCAGCGTGCCATCGTGTCCGATGGTAAACGTGACTTGAAATCCACCCAGGCAAATTCTGAGCGTTTGCCCGGCATAAGCGGCCAGGCGCAGTGCGGCCCACGGCTGCTGCCGCGTGAGCAGATTGAAGGCGTTCGCCCATAGCCTGACGGGGTGTAGGGCAAACCGCGTCGGCAGGGAGGGCAAAGCTATGGTCACGTGGGCGCCAGCACTAAAAGTCTGATTGAGGGCGTAGTTTAACGGGTGAATGGTGCGTCGGTTGAATCGCGTAAAAAAACGCCCGCAAAGCGGGCGTTTTTTAGCAACCATCAAACACTGACTTAGCTGGCTTGGGTCACTGGGATTTGTTGGATACCTGCCAACAACCACCCGCCCTGCTCTGGTTTAAAGAGGTTCCAGACTTCTTCGAAACGGAACGCCTCTGCACCGACCTGCTCACGCAACATGCCCGAGAAGCGCACACTCGCCAAATGACCGTCAGTGACTTTTTCAATACCCAGCATCTCGGCGTTGAGGAGCACGACTTCAGTGTGGTTTTCGCCCACACGTCCCGCTAATTGCGCTTGTAACTCTTTGAGTAAATCGTCGGTCAAGAAGTTACGCATTTGAGTCAAGTCGCCGCTATCCCAAACCTTTTGAATCGAGACGAACTGTGCTTTAGCCTCTTGCAAGAACCGATTGGTGTCAAAATCGACAGGAATAAACCAGTTTTTGTCTGGCGCTGGCGCATCGGAACCAAACCCTGCTGCCGACATTGAACCGGTTGCTGAGGCGGGCATCGCAACGGGTGCGGCGCTAGGCGCAGCACTTTCACGATAAGTCTCGTTGGCAGGCAAGTGCTCTGTGGGCGCGTTACCAGCGCCTTGCGTCGCGGGTTGAGCAGGTTGCGCGGCTGAGCCACGAATCATGCGCAAGATGAACATCACACCAAAGATCGCCACAGCGGCTAACAGCGCCACCATCAAGAAGTCGCCCATGGCGCCGCCCAGACCGAAGTGCGACAGCATGGCGGCGATGCCCAGACCTGCGGCGATGCCGGCCAGTGGGCCCAGCCAACGCGAGGCGCCGCTAGGTTTAGCCGCAGCGGCTGCAGGAGCAGCGGCTGCCGCTGCAGGCGTTGCACTCTTTTGCGCCGTCGAGCCAGTGGCCGCAGCGGGTGCTGCTGGTTTTTGGCTGCTGACATTGCTGGATTGCTTGCCAGAACTCGTGCCGCTACCGGCACGCGCGGCCTGCGCTTCGAAAGTGACCGAAGACAGCGACACACCACCTATGGTGATCAGTGCTGCCGCAAACAGACGAGTAACAAATCGGGACATCGTGAGCTCCTGGGCGACTAAGCGCCAAAAATTCAAATAGAGATTAAAAACCGAAAGGCTCTCAAATCTTACTAGAACCTGAATCTTACTGAAAGCTGAACAGGTTGTAAAGCATGGACGAGATAATTATTGAAAAGTTCAATTTGTGTGAACAGTACATCAACTTCTCTAGGAAATAACTAAACATATCTTTATTGTTAACCGCTGAAATGGTGGATTAGCCTAGTTTGACGCCCTCATGCAGGGCCGTTAAGCCCGCCGACAAATTAAAAAACTGCACCCGAGACAACCCTGCTTCGCCGAGCATGGTCTTTAAGGTTTCTTGGTCTGGATGCACACGAATCGATTCGGCCAAATAACGATAACTACCTGCATCACCCGCGACTTTTTGACCGAGCCATGGCAAGACCTTGAAGGAGTACCAGTCATACACCGGTGCCAGAGGAGCCGCGATCTTTGAAAACTCTAGCACCAACAATTTGCCACCGGGTTTAAGAACCCGCGTCATCTCAGCCAAGGCTCGGTCTTTATGGGTCATGTTGCGCAAGCCAAAGGCCACCGTCACGCGGTCAAAATAATTTGAGGCAAATGGCAGATGTTCGCCGTCACACACCGCGCAGGGCAGCACCACACCATCGTCTATCAGTCGATCGCGCCCAACGCGCAGCATCGAGTCGTTGATATCCGTGAGCCAGACCTCGCCCTGCGGCCCCGCCTGCTTCGCAAAGGCACGCGCCAAATCGCCCGTTCCTCCGGCAATATCCAAAACCTTCATCCCGGGACGCACCGCCGCACGGCCGATCGTGAAGGCCTTCCAGACACGATGCAAGCCAGCAGACATCAGATCATTCATGACGTCATAGCGCGCGGCCACCGAATGAAACACCTGCGCAACCTTAGCCGCCTTCTGTGACTCGGCGACTGTTTGGTAACCAAAATGTGTGTTGTCTTCAGCCATACCCTGTTACCTCATCTGCTTGATTCACTGCACTGTCATATACATGACACATTACCGCCATACTATGTTCACATCGCACGCGTAAGCGCGCTATTTAAACGGGTCCCGATGATGTCAAGCACCATTTTAGTCGTTGAAGACGAACCTGCCATCCAAGAGCTTATCGCCGTCAATTTATCGTTTGCGGGACACAAGGTCTTACGCGCCTTTGATGTTGCGCAAGCCGAAACCCTCATCCGGGCCGAACTGCCCGATTTGATTTTGCTTGACTGGATGCTGCCGGGCGCTTCAGGCCTGACTTTAGCGCGCAAACTACGCAGTGACGAGCGCACTCGGTTAGTACCCGTCATTATGCTCACCGCGAAGGGCGCTGAGCAAGACAAGGTTGACGGGCTTGAAGCCGGTGCGGACGATTACATCACAAAGCCCTTTTCGCCCAAAGAACTGATGGCCCGTATCAAGGCCGTGCTAAGACGACGCGCGCCTCAATTGACGGATGACTTGATCGAGGTCGAAGGGCTGAAGCTTGACCCCACCTCGCATCGGCTATCGGGTAATGGCCAACAGCTTGCGATTGGCCCCACTGAGTTTCGTCTGTTGCATTTTTTTATGACGCATCCCGAGCGCGTGTTCTCACGCGGCCAACTACTGGATCAGGTCTGGGGCGATCACGTGTTTGTCGAAGAGCGAACCGTTGATGTGCACATTCGTCGCTTGCGCAAAGCGCTCGAACCCTCAAAGCATGACCCACATATCGAAACGGTGCGCGGCAGCGGTTACCGCTTCACACCCTTAATTCCGAAATCTTGAGCTTGGTGCGACAATTGGGCGCATGAACTGGAAACGCACTCTGCTCTTCGTTGTATTTTGGTCAGCGATCGCACTCGCCATTCAGTATCGATGGCAGACCTCGCTGGGTTGGGTCGCGCTGTCGCTCGCCACGGGCTTGCTACTTGTCATTAGACGCCGCCATGCTGAACGCGTTGCACGCTGGATCCTAGCGCCCGATGACGAACCCCCTGCAGACGTAGGCCCATGGGACGACGCTGTGGCATCGCTTTATCGCCGCATCCGCGATCAGATCGCCACCATTCAAGAACTTGAAGAGACTAGCACCAGCGCCATGGCTGCCGGTCAAGCGCTGCCTGTAGGCGTTGTGACACTGACCACTGACCTACAAATCAGATGGTTTAACCTCGCTGCAGAAAAACAATTACACCTTCTGCCTGAGCATGATCTCGGACAAAACTTACAAAATATTATTCGTGCGCCCACCTTTGCGGCATACGTTAAATCGGGAAATTGGTCTGATCCACTCACCCTTAAAATCAACCACGCTAGCGGTAACTATAATTTGCTACTGCGCTTGGTGCCGTATGCGCGCGACCGTACCTTGCTGATTACACGCGATCTCACCCAAATTGAAAAGCTTGAAACGACACGTCGTGATTTTGTGGCAAATGTTTCGCACGAGATGCGCACTCCGCTCACTGTATTGGCTGGCTTTGTTGAAACCTTGCGCGACGCTCCTGAGGGTGCGTTAAGCGCTTCACAACGCGACCAGTATTTTGGGCTGATGTCTGAACAGGCCCAACGTATGCAGGCGCTCGTGACCGATTTGCTCACGCTATCAGACCTCGAAACTTCCCCAAGCGCAGAGTTGACAGCGGTGCCCATCTCGCCTCTGATCGAGACGGCGCGCTCACAAATTGAGGCGCTCTCGGCTGGACGGCATCACTGGGAGTGGCAAATCGAGCCAGACTTAAATCTTGCCGGTAACGCCTCAGAGCTTGCTTCAGCGTTTTCGAACCTGCTCACGAACGCGATTCGCTACACGCCCGATGCCGGTACCATTCGGGTTAAATGGCAAAGACAAGCCGATGGTCGTGCCAGTTTTAGCGTCACCGACACAGGGATTGGCATCGCCTCTGAGCACCTGCCGCGTTTAAGCGAGCGCTTTTACCGGGTCGATCGCGGTCGTTCACGTGCGCTTGGCGGCACAGGGCTAGGGTTGGCCATCACCAAACATGTCGCAATGCGTCATGATGCGCTGTTGGACGTACAAAGCAAACTCGGGCAAGGAAGCTGTTTTAGCTTAGTGTTTGACAATGCGCGCGTACTGCGCAGTACCTTGCCAACAAGCACCTAGTCTGCAACCGTTGAAAACGGCTTAAACTGCGACTGTTAACGCACAGTTAGCGTTTGTCTACTGCAGCTTGATGCACCGCATGATCGTACCAACCTTCACTTTGCGCCACTTAGGCGACCACTGCCTGAGCCTGGATTTTGGCGACACGATTTTGGCCGAGACCGGTTTAATTTGTTTGGCGGCCGCTGAAAAAATTCGACACGCCTGCCTGCCTGGGGTGACTGATGTGGTGCCCTCTTACACAAGCGTTGCCGTGCATTATCACGCAGAGCCCTTGACCGGCTTGCCAAACTTTCAAGCGTTGTCCGAAGGCCTTGCGGCGTTAATTAAAAGCGGTTTAGCGCCGGCAACGCACGCGCAACGCACCATCGACATTCCGGTCTGCTACGGGGGCGAGCATGGCCCCGATCTGAGCGATGTGGCGAAAATCACCGGCCTCACCGAACAGCAAGTCATAGCAATGCACTGTGCACCTGGCAGTATGGTGTTTATGCTGGGCTTTGCACCGGGTCATCCTTACATCGGTATCCACGATCCCTTATTCGCGCTGCCGCGGCGCGATGTCCCCCGCACTGTGGTGCCTGCTGGCTCTGTCGCCATTGCCAATCGCCAGTCAACAATCTATCCGACACGGCTGCCCGGCGGCTGGCATATTTTAGGTGCCACGCCACTTAAATTATTCGACTTAGCGCGCCCCCAGCCGACCTTACTTTTACCCGGCGATCAAATTCGTTTTATCCCGATCTCGCCAGAAGAATTTGACCAGTTGGCAGCTCAGCAAAATCGGGGTTTACCATGAGTATGGTGACCTTGAAGCCGGGTATGCTCAGCACCTTTCAAGATCTTGGTCGAGTCGGCCAACAACACCTTGGGGTTTCGGTCGCGGGCGCAATGGATCTGCGCGCGCATCAGCTCGCCAATCTGTTGGTCGGAAATGACCCTGGGCTTGCCACCCTCGAGATCACGCTGACCGGCCCAACGATTCGCTTCACCAAACCGTACTGCCTTGCGCTTTGTGGTGCAGATTTGAGTGCGACCTTAAACGGGCAACCGCTTGCCCTGAATCGCCCGATCGTTGTACGCGCAAAAGATGAACTTGGTTTTGGTGTGCGTCAACACGGCACACGGGTTTACCTTGCGGTGCACGGTGGCTTTGCCTTGACACCCGTACTGGGTAGCACCAGCACCTATCTGCGTAGCGCGATGGGTGGATGGCAAGGCCGTGCGTTACGCCGCGATGACGAAATCCCGCTGCTGCGGCCTTTAAAAAACAAGGCGCTTGAAGAACTAGCCATGGATTTGTGGTCGTTCAAGATCTATCTGCCTGGCGCCCTTGCAGAATCACATCAGTCGGTTGTGCGGCTGATTAAAGGTCAACAGTGGAGCGAGTTCACCCCTGAAAGTTGCGCCGCTTTACTCTCTGAGTCTTACCGCATCAGCCCAGAGTCTGAGCGGATGGGTTATCGCTTGCAAGGCGCACCTATTTTAATGATAGCGCCGCGACAAATGATCTCTGAAGGCACCACCTTCGGAAGCGTGCAGGTGCCCGCTGGTGGCCAGCCCATTATCTTGATGGCCGATCGCCAAACCACCGGCGGTTATCCAAAAATGGCGTATGTCGCGAGCATCGATTTGCCACGTTTGGCCCAAATGGGACCCGGCGACATGGTGAGCTTCAAGGCCATCAGCCTTGAGCAGGCCCAAGCGCTTGACCTCGCGCGCGCGCAGGCTTTTGCAACTCTTGCACAAACGCTACAACCTGTGCGAACCTTATTACTCAATCACTGAGAACTTACTGCTCAATCATTGAGAGCTTATTGCTAGATCACTGAGAACTTATTACTCAATCACTGAGAAAATCATGACATTAAAAATTGATCTGAACTGCGATATGGGCGAGAGCTTTGGCGTCTGGAAACTCGGCAATGACGAGGCCATCTTGCCCTTTGTTTCATCGGCAAATATCGCCTGTGGCTTTCATGGTGGCGACCCAGCCACCATGCGTAAAACCGTGGCCGCCGCACTCAAGCAAGGCGTTGCTCTAGGCGCGCATCCGGGCCTGCCCGATCTACAGGGTTTTGGTCGTCGCAACATGGCGATCACCGATCAAGAAGCCTACGACATGATGGTGGTACAGATTGGTGCCTTGGCTGCCGTCGCCGCCTCGCAAGGCGCCCGTCTGAGCCATGTTAAAGCGCATGGCCAGCTGTACAACATGGCAGTCAAAGACGAAGGGCTTGCACGGGCGTTGGCGCAAGCCACTTATGATGTCGATCGCGAACTCATCTTTTTTGTCTTAGCCGGCAGCGCCATGGTGCCGATCGCCCAATCAATCGGCCTGCGTGTCGCGCAAGAGGTGTTTGGTGATCGCACCTACTCACCCGATGGCACGCTTAGCCCACGCACCAAACCAGGCGCCATGATCGAAGACGTGCAGGTGTCGATCAAACACGTATTACAAATGGCGCAAACAGGCACACTCACGGCCAATGACGGCACCGTCGTGAAAGTGCAAGCGGATACGCTCTGTATTCATGGCGACCAGCCTGGCGCAGTGATGTTTGCCAAAGCGATCCGCGAGGCGCTTCTCAATGCAGGGATCGAAGTCGGGGCTTGAGCCAGGCTTGTGTCTGAGCTTGGGCTTAAGTCTGAGCTTGAGCCAGGCTTAAGTCTGAGCTTGAGCCAGGCTTGAGTCTTAGCTTGAGCTTAAGTCTGAGCTTGAGTCAGGCTTGAGCGTTCGCTAAGGCTCGGTCCGAGCTTGAGGCCTAAGCGCTGGCTGGGCAGGCGCTGAGCAAGCGCTCGGCGATATAAAGGTCTTGCAACGCAATGCCTGAACTATCAAAAATGGTAATGGACTGATCGTCTTGGCGCCCAGATGCCTGGCCACTCAGAACGGTGCCGATTTGCGTCAAGACAACGGTGCCCGACTGAATCAACGCCGCAGCGTGCTGAAACTCACCTATCACCACCGACTGCGCCGCCAAGTCACAAAATAATTGTGCGCGACCATACAAGCCCGCGGGTAGCTCTTGTTTACCGACGCCATCAGCGCCCATGCACGAAATATGTGTGCCGGGTCGTATCCACTCCGCGTCAAATAACGGCGCTTTTGAGGGCGTGGCCGTCACGATGATATCGGCGCGCGCGCACGCATCCTGCGCCGAAACACGCTCAACGGTTAAACCGTGCGCTGCCAACCGTTGGGCAAAGCGTTCTGCGCGTGCTGAATCGGCATTGACCACCAACACCTTCTCGATCTTGCGAATGCGGGCGATCGCCATGCAATCGTAGCCAGCCTGATTGCCCGCGCCAAACGCGGCAAGCGTCTTGGAATCTTTACGCGCTAGTTGATTGGTTGCCACGGCATCCGCCGCCGCAGTGCGGTACGCGTTCACCACGCCCGACTCAATCACAGCGTGTACACCGCCGGTTTCTTGATTGAACAACACAGTCACAGAATTGTGCGTCGGCAAACCTTTTGCGGTGTTGCCGGGCCAAATGAAGCCCATTTTTAAACCTGCGAGCGCCTCGGTGGCACCTGATTTAACCGAAAAACGGTTGGCTGGATTTGAGCCGTGGGCAATCAAGGCCGGAAACACCACAGAACCCTGTGCGCTGGCCGCCTTAAAGGCGTCGCCGATGGCCTCGAAAGCCATCTCATGCGTGACGATTGCAGAAGATTGCGCTTCAGGTATGTATCGCATCAACGTTCAACCTTTTAAACAAGCACGCGCTCAATGCCACCATCGTTGGCTTTTTTCACGTACTCTTCAAGCCAGTTTTCACCCAGAATCAGTCGCGCCATTTCGACCACAATGTAGTCGGCTTTAGCTTCGGTATCTTGCTCAAAGCGCGACAAGCCTTGCATGCAAGAAGGACACGAAGTCAGCATCTTGATGTCGCCCTCAAAACCATCGGCGCGCAATTCTTGCGTGTTTTTAGCCAGCTCTTCTTCTTTGCGAAACCGAACCTGCGTCGAGATATCAGGCCGCGTGACCGCCAGCGTGCCAGACTCGCCGCAACACCGCTCGGTCTTAATGGCCGAGTCGCCCACCAACGAGCGCACGGTTTTCATCGGATCTTGCAGCTTCATGGGTGTATGGCACGGGTCGTGATACATGTAACGCGTACCTTGCACACCCTCAAGCTTGATACCTTTTTCAAGCAAATATTCGTGAATATCAATCAAGCGGCAACCCGGAAATATCTTGTCAAACTCATAGCCAGCCAACTGGTCGTAACACGTGCCGCAACTGACCACAACGGTTTTGATATCGAGATAATTCAAGGTGTTGGCCACCCGATGAAATAACACGCGGTTGTCGGTGATGATTTTTTCGGCTTTATCATCCATGCCGTTGGCGCGTTGGGGGTAACCGCAGCACAAATAGCCTGGCGGCAAAACTGTTTGTACGCCAGCGTGCCACAACATCGCTTGCGTCGCCAACCCAACTTGCGAAAACAAACGCTCAGAGCCACAGCCTGGAAAATAAAACACCGCCTCAGTTTCGGCCGAGGTTTCACGCGGCCGGATGATTGGCACGTAATCAGCGTCTTCGATATCCAATAGTTTGCGCGCGGGCTGCTTGGGCAAGTTACCAGGCATTTTTTTATTGATGAAATGCACCACCTGCTCGCGCAACGCTGGCTTACCGACTGTTGCAGGGGGTTTCGCGGTTTGCTTACGGGCAAACTTTGAAAACAAATCGTGCACAAACCGCTGCACCTTGTAACCAACGCCAATCATGGCCATCCGTGTCGCGTTGATCGTTGCAGGGTCTTTGGCATTTAAAAAGAACATGGCCGCGGTGGTGCCAGGATTAAACGATTTATGGCCCATGCGGCGAAGTACAGCGCGCATGTTCATCGAGACCTCGCCAAAATCAATATCGACCGGGCACGGGTTGTAGCACTTATGACACACCGTGCAATGATCGGCAACGTCTTCGAACTCTTCCCAATGTTTTAAGCTGATCCCGCGGCGGGTTTGCTCTTCGTACAAAAAGGCCTCAATCAACAGCGATGTTGCCAAAATCTTATTACGCGGCGAATACAAAAGATTCGCACGTGGCACGTGGGTCGCACACACAGGCTTGCACTTACCGCAACGCAAGCAATCTTTGATCGAATGACTGATCGCACCGATATCGCTTTGCTGCATGATGAGGGATTCGTGCCCCATCAAACCAAAGCTCGGCGTCCAGGCGTTACGCAAATCGGCCCCAGGCATGAGTTTGCCAGCGTTAAAGTGATCGTTTGGATCAATCTTGCGTTTGTAATCCTGAAACGGCGCTAACTCGGTCTCTGATAAAAACTCATACTTGGTGAGACCAATACCGTGCTCACCTGAAATCACACCGTCAAGATCGCGTGCGATTTGCATAACGCGCGCCACCACGGCGTTAGCCTCGCCGAGCATTTCATAATCATCAGAATTAACGGGGATGTTTGTGTGCACGTTGCCATCACCCGCGTGCATATGCAGGGCAACAAAGACGCGGCTTTTCAACACCCGGGCATGAACGGCCTGTAACTCAGTCATGACGGGCGCAAAATCTGCGCCGCTGAACAAGCCCGACAGGTTGGCCTTGACTTCGCTTTTCCAGGAGATACGCAGGCTGCGGTCTTGTGCCATGTCAAACAGTCGCGCAGTGGGTTGGCTATTGAGCCGCTCGCGCGCGGTCGCGGTTAGCGTATCCAAACCATACAGCGCAAAGGATTCGAGCGCTTGCTGCAACGACAAATCAAGATTGTCGCGCACCCAGCGCCAGCGTCGGCGCACCTGCCCAAGTACCTCAAGGGCCTGCGCTTTACGCTCGTTGAGCGCCTCTTCGATCGACACGCCTTCTTCAGTGCTTCGATCAAGCTTGGCCACAGGTAACCCACCCGCGCACACTGCTTCGAGGGCATCGAGCAGCTTGAGCTTGTTGCGAATCGAGAGCTCGATATTGATGCGCTCGATGTGATCGGTGTACTCACCCATCCGATCAAGCGGTATCACGACATCTTCGTTAATTTTGAAGGCGTTAGTGTGTCGCGCAATCGCTGCAGTTCGGGCACGATCGAGCCAGAATTTTTTACGGGCCTCGGCGCTGACTGCAATAAAGCCCTCGCCGTGGCGGGTATTGGCGAGGCGTACGACTTCGCTGGTGGCTGCAGCTACCGCCGACTCATCGTCACCCACAATGTCGCCGAACAACACCATTTTTGGCAAGACGCCGCGCTTGCTTTTGGTTGAGTACCCCACCGCACGCAAGTAGCGCTCATCTAGGTGCTCAAGCCCGGCTAATAACGCACCACGCGCGCGACCAGTTTGATCAAGGTAGTTTTTAATTTCAACAATCGAGGGGATCGAATCACGCGCCTGCCCAAAAAACTCTAAGCAAACCGTACGCGTGTGGCGAGGCATACGATGCAACACCCAACGTGCGGCTGTAATCAGGCCGTCACAGCCTTCTTTTTGCACACCTGGCAAACCCGATAAAAACTTATCGGTGACATCTTTGCCGAGCCCAACTTTACGCAACCCCGCGCCGTCGACGTCAAGGATTTCAGTGCGCAAGGGACGCTCGCCCGCAGGAGCGGTGCCGTCAGACCATTGCAATTCAAACCGGACTCGCCCAGCTTCGTGGATTTTGCCCATGTTGTGTTCAAGGCGCGTGACATCAAGCCAGTTGCCATCGGGGTCCACCATCCGCCACCAGGCGAGGTTATCTAAGGCGGTGCCCCAAAGCACTGCTTTTTTACCACCCGCATTCATCGCGACGTTACCGCCCACACACGACGCATCGGCCGAGGTGGGGTCAACAGCAAACACAAAGCCCGCTTGTTCGGCCGCTTCTGAAACGCGTTTAGTCACCACGCCGGCGCCTGCGCGCACGGTGGCGACGGGGTCTGCGACACCCGGCAGGGCGATGAGTTCAACCGCGCCCAAGGTGTCGAGTTTCTCGGTATTTATGACCGCCGAGCGCCAGGTCAGTGGAATGGCGCCGCCGGTGTAGCCTGTGCCGCCGCCCCGCGGCACAATCGTTAAACCCAGTTCGATACAGCCGCGCACCAAGCCTGCGATCTCGGCTTCGTTATCGGGGGTTAACACCACAAACGGGTATTCAACGCGCCAGTCGGTCGCGTCGGTGACATGTGAGACGCGCGACAGACCGTCAAACTTGATGTTATCGCGGGCAGTCAGCCGACCTAATGTTTTTTGTACCTGACGCCGCAAGCGGCTAGTCTGCTCAAACTCTTGCTCAAACGCACTGATCGCCACGCGCGCGCGCTCAAGCAGATTGGCCACCTTTTCGTCACGTCCGGCATCGTCGCCCCCACGACGCTTGTCAATCTCGGTGAGCCTGTGTTGCAGGGCTTCGATGAGTAATTTGCGTCTTTTGGGGTTGTCGAGCAGGTCGTCTTGCAGATACGGATTGCGGCGTACGACCCAGATGTCACCCAAGACCTCGTAGAGCATACGGGCCGAGCGGCCAGTACGGCGCTCGCCACGCAAGTCGAACAACAGCGCCCAGGCATCGTCACCCAACAAACGGCAGACCACTTCTCGGTCTGAAAAAGAGGTGTAGTTGTATGGGATTTCGCGCAAACGTGCCTGAGAATCAGACAGCGGCTCGGCGTTCAATAAATGGCTGGCAAACGGGGCGTTCATAGGTGATACATCTTTGCAGTTACCCTTAATGCATTAGTTTAAGCGAAGCCGTGAAGATGTTTGGAATACCCCCAAAGCCCGGGGCTAGACAACCTTGCCCACAGTAGGGGCGCTACAGAAGCAAAAGCCTCACAGCGCCGCCAAGCACCAAATAACGTGCGAACTTACCAATCAATATAAAAATCAGGCACGATAACCACGGCAAACGTAACCACCCCGCCACCGCGCAGAGCGGATCCCCAACGATCGGTAGCCAAGACAGCAAAAGAATTGGCGCACCAAAACGATGCACCCATGCCTGAGTCCGTGTTTGTGGCATCGACGACCTCGCAGCGGTGTCCGCTGGGCCCGCGCTGGTTTCTAACCGCACTGGACTTTGCGACACAGACGGAGCCAATGCCTCGGCTCGCGGTCGCCGCCAGCGATCACAGGCCAGATGCGCGCCCGCTCCCATCAAATAAGTGATGAAGCCGCCCAAGCTATTGCCCGCTGTCGCCACCAGCACCGCTGCCCAGAAAAGCTCTGGCTGTAACGCCAGATAGCCCAAAAATATTGGCTCAGAGCCCAACGGCAAAATCGTCGCGGCCAACGCACTGACCACAAAAATCGCCCCCAGCCCAACCGACGGTAAAGCGAACCACTCAAGCAAAAGGGCAAACATAGAATCCAGCACGCACTCCTTGAACGGGAATCCTTGATTGAACGCATGGGATAATCGAGGCTCAGAGCGCGTGGCGTATCGCCGCATAACTCTTGCATTGACTAGGCTTGACCAAGGATTTTATGAATATCGACTATCTGAAACGCATTTTGACATCTAAAGTGTATGACGTGGCGATTGAAACTCCGCTTGATCTAGCCCCCCAATTATCAGCGCGCCTTGGCAACACCATCCTGCTCAAACGCGAAGATACCCAACCAGTCTTTAGCTTCAAACTGCGTGGTGCCTACAACAAAATGGCACATTTGCCGCGAGCGAACCTCGCACGCGGGGTCATCGCGGCGTCGGCAGGCAATCACGCACAGGGGGTGGCGCTTTCGGCGCAACGCTTAGACTGTAAAGCCACCATTGTGATGCCCACCACCACGCCTGCGGTCAAAATTGACGCAGTACGCGCACTAGGCGCGCAGGTGGTTTTGCACGGGGATAGCTTTAGCGATGCCTATGCCCATGCACTCATTCTTGAAAAAAAACATCACCTGACTTTCGTTCATCCGTTTGACGATCCTGACGTGATCGCTGGTCAAGGCACCATCGGCATGGAGATCCTGCGCCAGCATGCCGGGCCGATTGACGCGATTTTTGTGGCAATTGGTGGTGGTGGCTTAATCAGTGGCATCGCCGCTTACGTCAAACAGTTGCGCCCCGACATCAAAATCATTGGTGTTCAATCCGTTGACTCAGACGCCATGGTGAAAAGCGTGCGCGCGGGTCGCCGCATCACCTTGGCCGAGGTTGGCTTATTTTCTGACGGCACGGCGGTCAAGCAAGTGGGCGTCGAAACCTTTCGCCTAGTGCGCGAGTACGTCGATGATTTTGTAGTGGTCGATACCGATGCAATCTGCGCCGCGATCAAAGACGTATTTCAAGATACGCGCAGCGTGCTTGAGCCCGCTGGAGCGTTGGCGTTGGCCGGCGCCAAACAGTACGCGCTTGAGCACAAGTTTCAGGGCAAAACCCTGGTCGCCATCGCCTGCGGCGCCAACATGAACTTTGACCGCTTACGCTTTGTCGCCGAACGCGCCGAGGTCGGCGAAGCGCGCGAGGCGATCTTCGCCGTCACGATGCCAGAGCAGAGAGGTAGCTTTCGCGCCTTTTGTGCCTTAGTCGGCGACCGCAGCGTGACCGAATTTAACTACCGAATTTCAGACGAACGCTTAGCGCACGTCTTTGTCGGGATTCAAGTCGCAGACGCCACCGAACCCGAGCGCATCGCAAAAAACTTTCGTAAGCACGGCTTTGCCACGCTTGATCTCACCCACGACGAAATGTCAAAGACCCATTTACGGCACATGGTCGGCGGGCACTCGGCGTTAGCCGATCATGAGTTGTTATACCGGTTCGAGTTTCCAGAGCGCCCAGGGGCCTTGACGCGTTTTCTTCAATCGATGAAGCCCGACTGGAACATCAGCCTGTTTCATTACCGCAACCAAGGCGCCGCCTACGGTCAGGTCCTGATTGGGATGCAAGTGCCGCACGGCAGTAAAAAGGCCTTTAAAGCCTTTTTAGACGAGGTCGGATACCCGCACTTTAATGAAACTGACAATCCTGTTTACAAGTTATTTTTGTAGCAGGTCGCTGCGCTAGGTCAGGCGTTGATCAGTGCACCGATCAACACCGGTGCGCCAGGGCCTGGGGCATCAAGCCGACCGTGCACCACTTACCCTAAAACTCACAGACGCTAAAAAATGGCGTGTCGGTTTGAGCAATCAACGCCGAGCCCCCAAGGGCAGGCAAGTTAACAACGGCCGCGGCCTCAGCCACATTACCCCCAAGTTGTTGCAACAACTTAATGGCCGCGAGCATGGTGCCCCCAGTCGCAACCAAGTCATCCACCAGTAACACGCGCTGGCCGGGCTTAATCGCGTCTTCATGCACTTCAACGGTGGCATCGCCGTACTCGAGCGAATAAGGCTGCGCGACAGTCTTAAACGGCAACTTACCCTGCTTGCGCACGGGTACGAAGCCAACGTTTAAGGCATAGGCTAACGCGCTGCCAAAAATAAACCCTCGGGCATCAATGCCCACCACCGCATCGAGCCGATTACGCATATGTCGGTACACAAACATATCAATCAGTGCGCGAAAAGCACGCGGATCTTGCATCATGGGTGTGATATCCCGAAACATCACCCCTGGCTTTGGCCAATCCGGCACCGTACGGATGAGCCCACGCACCAGCTCTTGGGGGTCTTGGTAGGGGATTGGCGTAATCATCAAACAGCACTCCGCAGTCAAAAATCGGTAGGAAACGTCACGCATACTAAATTATGCACAGACCCATAGAATACGCTAGCGGCGCCCCAACCGTGTGCCGAACCGTTTAAACTCAGACCATGACACGTTCAGATTCACGACTGCCACCAACATCGCTTAATCACTCGGCGACCCTAGCCTCTGCCCGGCAAACGCTCGAACTCGAGGCCCAATCGATTCTGGCACTCAAAGCGCGACTAGGCGTTGAGTTTGTGCAGGCCGTCGAGCTGATGCTCGCCTGCAAGGGGCGCGTGATTGTCTGCGGTCTGGGCAAAACCGGTCATATCGCGCGCAAAATTGCCGCTACGCTGGCCTCAACCGGTACGCCGTCCTTTTTTCTACATGCCGCCGAAGCCGTGCATGGCGACATCGGGATGATCGGAGCGCAAGACCTCTTGGTGGCCTTGTCGTATTCGGGCACTGGGCAAGAGGTGCTGTCTATTTTGCCCGCTGCGCATCGCTTGGGGGTCAAGGTGATCGCCCTCACCGGCAACTCGCAGTCCGAGCTCGCCCGTCTGGCCGAAGTCCACCTCGATATCGGTGTCGCGCAAGAAGCCTGCCCGCTTAACTTAGCACCCACGTCTAGCACGACGGCCTCACTCGCGATGGGCGATGCACTGGCCGTGGCTTGTCTGCAGTCACGCGGTTTTGGCCCCGAAGATTTTGCGCGCTCTCACCCGGGTGGCGCGCTCGGCCGCAAGCTCCTGACCCGCGTATCCGACGTGATGCGCAGCGGCAAAGACTTGCCAACAGTCTCTGCCACGGCAACCATGTCTGAAGCGCTTGAAGAAATGTCTCGCAAAGGCATGGGGATGACGGCGGTGCTAGACCCGCAGGGCAAAGTCTTAGGGATATTTACCGACGGTGACTTGCGCCGTCTGATTGAGCGTGAAGGCGATATTCGTGCGCTCACTGTCACCGCTGGCATGACACTCGGTCCGCGACACATCAGCGCCGAGGCGCTGGCAGTAGATGCCGCTCTGATTATGGACACGCATCGGCTCAACCATATGTTGGTCTGTCAAGACGACGGCGTGCTGTCGGGTGCGGTGCATATGCATGACTTGATGGCCGCAAAAGTGATCTAGGATTGCGCAAAATATGAAACGCCCCCTTTTGGTTGTTCACCCCGCCGAGGCCTTGCTTCTGGCTCGGCTCGAGCCCTCTGTGCGCTTGCGCCTTGAAAAGCTCAAACTCATGGTCTTCGATGTCGACGGCGTGCTCACAGACGCAGGTCTTTGGTACACCGAGCATGGCGAAACCCTCAAGCGCTTCAATGCCCTCGATGGTCATGGCCTAAAAATGCTGGCGGTCAGCGGCATTCAAGTGGCTCTGGTGACTGGCCGCGAAAGCCCGATCATCGCCCGGCGCGCTGCCGAGTTAGGCTTAGGGGCGGTGATGCAAAACGTGCGCGATAAAGGAGCCGTCTTGACCGAGCTCTGCATGCGCTACGGTGTCGGGCTCGAGCAAACGGGTTTTATGGGTGACGACCTGATTGACCTACCCGCGATGCAGCGTGCTGGGTTTTCAGCGTCGGTGCCCGATGCGCCCACCTACATCATTCAAGCGGCACACTGGGTGGCCGAGCGGCGCGGCGGCCATGGGGCTGCCCGCGAGTGTTGCGATCTTATTTTGGCGGCCCAGCAGCGCCTGGGGGCATTCTTTCAGCCTGGGCTGTTAGGCTCGGGGCCGGTACAGTGAAGGCTCAACGATGAAAGAACGTTTTGCAATTATTGTCTCGCTGGTGATCCTCACCTCTTTGGTGATGGGCACTTGGTGGGCCGCCGATTACTCTCAACGTGCGGTTGATATCGACCCCCCTGTCAGGCTGACACACGAGCGTGATCACTGGGCTACAAAGATTGTTTTGGTGCGCACCGACGAGAACGGCCTGGTGATCCATCGGCTCGAAGGCGACCTGATGGAGCATTTTCCAGATGACAAATCCTATGATGTCATTCGGCCACGCGCGTTCGGCCTGAAGGCCGATAACCCCCTCACCATTGCCACCTCGCGCACGGCCACCGTGTTTGACGAAGGGGATCGTATCATCATGAAAGGTGACGCCGTGTTACTGAGGCTTGCGGATGCTGAACGCCAACCGCTAAACTTTCGAAGCGACGAAGTGACCATGTTGATCAAAAAAGACCTCGCCTACACCGACCTGCCTGCCGTCGCGACAAGCGGCCGCTCGCGCATGAGTGGCACCGGCATGCGCTATAACAATGCCACACAAGAGCTAGACGTGTTTAAATCAACCGATGTTGAAGTTGCACCAAAAGACAAAACTGACACCACTGAACCTGCTGCCACACGGCCCAAACGATGACCATTGCCCCTTATTTTCACCGCTTCATTCGCTTGTGGTTAGCGCTGGGTCTGTGTGCCGTGCTCGGCGTGGCTCAGGCGCAAAAAAAACCCTCTTCAACCGCTGCGCTGGTACCGCAAGAAGAGCCCAGCACGATGATTTTGTCTGACACCTTACATTTTGACGACTCCAAGCGCGAAAGCACTTTCGCTGGCAATGTCGTGATGACGCGCGGCTTCATGACCATGAACGCAGATGCTCTGAAGTTACGCGAAGATGCTGAAGGTTTTCAATATGGCACCGGTACTGTCAAACCTGGCAAACGCGTTTTTATTCGACAAGTCCGCCCCGAAGTCTATGAAGTGCTCGAAGGGGTCGGCGTACGCGCTGAGTACAACGGCAAAACTGAAACCTTTGACTTAATTGGCCAAGCGGTGGTCACACGCTACATTTGTGGACAGCACTTCGACACGGTCAGCGGTGAACGTGTGCGTTACAGTCAAAAAACCGATATCTACGAGGCGTTTTCTGGCCCCGACTCTGCCAACGCGGGCGGGCGCGTACGTTCAGTTGCACAACCTCGCGCACGGGCCGATGCGGCCGTGGCAGAGTGCAAAGCAAAAGAGGCTGGCCTGCCCGTCATCACCCCAAGCCCCACGCCTGCGAAGCCAGCGGCCGCGGCACCTGCCGCGAACACCCGGCGCCAACCCGCGCCGTCCGTTCGCCCTTAATTTTTGGTCACATGCAAACAGCAAACGACGTAGGCTCTACAACACCCAATGAACAACTGACCCCCGGGCGCCTGAGCGCCACAGGTCTGCGTAAGTCGTACGGCGGACGCATGGTAGTGCAAGACGTGTCGCTCTCGGTCAATAGCGGCGAAGTTGTGGGCCTGCTTGGTCCAAACGGCGCGGGCAAAACCACTAGCTTTTATATGATCGTGGGTCTGGTTGCGGCAGACGCCGGTCGAATCGAGATCGACGACATCTCGATCAGCAGCATGCCGATTCATCAACGTGCGAGGCGAGGCGTCTCTTACCTGCCACAAGACGCCTCGGTATTTAGACGCCTGACCGTTGAAGAAAACATTCGCGCCGTGCTTGAGCTTCAAATCGACCAAGACGGTAAAAAGTTTTCAAAAACAATGATCGAACAGCAGCTCGACTCGCTGCTCGAAGAGCTTCAAATCACCCACATTCGGCGCAATAGTGCACTCTCACTCTCGGGCGGCGAGCGACGTCGGGTTGAGATCTCGCGCGCGCTGGCCACGCGCCCGCGCTTTATTTTGCTCGACGAGCCCTTCGCCGGCGTGGATCCCATCGCCGTGATCGAAATTCAGCGAATCGTACGTTTTCTGAAAAGCCGAGGCATTGGGGTCTTAATTACCGACCACAACGTTCGCGAAACCTTAGGGATTTGCGACCGCGCCTACATTATCAGTGAGGGCAAAGTCCTCACCACTGGCAAGCCCGAAGACATCATTAATGACGCCTCAGTGCGCAAGGTTTACTTAGGCGAGCATTTCAAGATGTAATTCCCTTTTCAGGCTTGAGCTTGCGCCCGCGCAACTCCGCTCAAAGTATGTGTCTTTTAAGTGACATAAATGTGCCTTTGCCGCTTGATTTCTTGAGCGATCTGACTAAACTGAAGCTGTTATCCACTCAAAACCGAGGTCCGCCTAGACGTCCTTTTCGCGCATCCGCGCACCCCTTCGCTTCTTTGGAGAGTACGCTATGAACCTAAGCATTATTGGTCACCACTTAGACGTTACCCCAGCAATACGTGAATACATCCACGGCAAAACCGCACGCGTTCTGCGTCATTTTGATCACGTGATTGACATCCAAGTCATGCTCTCGATCGAGCCCTTAAAACACCGAGCCGAAATCACGCTTCATGTCCGTGGCAAAGACATTCACTGCGAAGCCGTGGCTGATAATCTTTATGCCGCAATCGACTTACTCGTCGATAAAATTGATCGCAAGATTATTCAACATAAAGATCGCACTCAAAACCACCACCACATCGCAGCCAAACGCCAGCTATTTGAAGCGGTATAAGTTCTAACTTCTAGCGGCACGAAGCTCAACAGCCCCCAAGTCAATGCCTTGCAACTTGGGGGCAAGCCTTTTCGGCGCCCCGACATCCCCGAAAAATCGACTGGTTGGCCGGTAGACCTGGCTCAGCAAGCCTGTCAAACTGTCGCTCACACTTCAAATGCCGCGTCATATAATCAATTCATGAAACTTTTGTCACGCATCTTGCCAGTCGAAAATATTGTGCTTGAACTGGCGGTCACCAGTAAAAAGCGGGTATTCGAACAAGCCGGTCTTTTGTTTGAAAACAAACACGGGCTTGAGCGCGCCGCAATCTACGAAAGTTTGTTTTCGCGCGAGCGCCTGGGCTCAACGGGGTTGGGGGCCGGCATTGCCGTGCCGCACGGGCGAGTCAAAGGGCTCAATCACTCGGTGGCGGCTTTTTTTAGGCTAGCCAACCCAATCGCCTTTGAAGCCCCAGACGGGTTACCAGTGAATCAGCTTCTGTTTCTGCTGGCGCCAGAAAGCGACGCGCAACAACATCTAGATATACTAGCCGAGGTCGCACAATTATTTTCAGACGACAGTTTTCGTCTGGCCTTGGCGCGCGAAACCGATATCACTGTGGTGCACCGACTGCTCACGACAGGCTTGGTCTAAACACCGACAGGTACACTCGCTTAACCCCACGGAGCCGCTATGCTGACGGTGCAAGATTTAGTAGACGACAATATTGAAGACATCTCCTTCAATTGGGTGGCTGGTCAGTCTGCAGCCGATCGTCGCATCCCCGACAACGGCATGGCAGCGGCCGATCTGATCGGTCATTTAAACTTGATCCACCCCTCGCGCATTCAGGTGTTCGGTCGCGAAGAAATGGCTTATTACACGCGCTTTGATACACGCCGGCGCGTCCATCACCTTGAAGAGTTGTTAGCGGGCGGTGTCCCTGCGATTCTGATTGCCGATGGCTTAACGGCGACCGAAGACCTGATCCAAGAGTGCGACCGCAATCATGTTCCCCTGTTGACGACCACCGTACACGCCGCACAACTCATCGACTTACTGCGGATTTATCTCAGTCGCCGCCTGGCGCCCGTCACGACCGTTCATGGAGTATTTATGGATGTTCTCGGTTTAGGTGTGTTGATTACCGGTGAATCTGGCTTGGGCAAAAGCGAGCTAGCACTTGAGTTGATTTCACGTGGTCACGGCTTAGTCGCCGATGACGCCGTCGAGCTCTCACGCACGTCTCCCCACGTGATTGACGGGCACTGTCCAGCGCTACTCCAAAATATGCTTGAAGTGCGGGGACTAGGACTACTCAATATCCGAACGATTTTTGGCGAGACCTCAGTGCGTCGAAAAATGAAACTAAAACTAATCGTGCACCTGGTTCGCGCCACAGCGCAAGATAAGTTTGAACGACTGCCACTCCAAGACATGACCCAAGAGATGCTCGGCTGTCCGATTCGTAAAGTCATGCTGCAGGTCGCTGCCGGTCGCAATTTAGCCGTACTCGTCGAGGCGGCAGTACGCAACACCATTCTGAAATTACGCGGGATTGACACCCTGACTGAGTTCATGGAACGCCAAGCCGCAGCCATTGCACAAGGCAACACTTAAATGGGCGCGCTTAACGTTGTCTTAATTACGGGCATCTCTGGCTCTGGCAAATCGGTAGCGCTGCGTATGCTCGAAGATACCGACTACACCTGTGTCGACAACCTACCTGTACGGTTTTTACACGAATTTATTACCTCACGTCGCGACAATACTGGCGAGCGCATTGCCGTTGCGATTGATGCTCGCTCTGCCGATGAGCTTGGCGAACTTCCCGAAATCATCACGGCGCTGCGCGCTGGCAATACACAATTACGCGTCGTCTTTCTTGAGGCGACCGATGAAACGTTACTGCAACGCTACGCCGAATCACGACGCCGCCACCCACTGTCAGATCGCATGCGCAAAAAAGGCAAGGTGCTCTCACTCGAAGACTGTATCGCCCAAGAGCGCGAGCTCTTAGATCCGCTGCGCAGCCAAGGACAAGTGATCGATACCTCTGGGCTCACCCCTGGTCAGCTCCGTGCTTGGGTACGCGACTTAGTACAAGCGGATCGCAGCCCTTTAGTGCTCACCTTTGAGTCCTTCGCCTTCAAACACGGGGTCCCGCGCGATGCCGACATGGTGTTCGATGTGCGTTGTCTACCCAATCCGCACTACGACCCGGTCTTGCGTCCGCTGACAGGCCGCGACCAGCCGGTTGCCGACTGGCTAGCCGGCTCTGACGATGTGCAGCAGATGGTCGCCGATATTGAAGGTTTTATCCGTAAGTGGCTACCGCGCTACACAGAGGACACCCGCAGCTACTTGACAGTAGCGATCGGCTGCACGGGCGGCAAACACCGCTCCGTCTATGTGGTTGAAGCACTTGCGCGTCATTTCGCTGAACACACTCAATTGCTGGTGCGGCATCGTAACCAGCCTGGGCTGAGCTAATGCACGACACCGTCATCCGCATTGGGCGGTTGGTGTGTGTCTGTCTTGTTGTCACACTGCTTGCGGCGTGTGCGGGCGGGGCCAGACGCGGGGGCGGCTATTATCTTGATGACGGCCCCGATGCAAATCCCCCTGCCAACCTCGATGCAGTGCCCGACGCGGTACCCAGGATCGAACCCTTCGCACCCAGCAACGGCAAGCCCTACGTTGTGTTTGGCAAAACATACACGCCAGACATGAGCGGAGGGCCTTACAGGGTGCAAGGACGCGCCTCTTGGTATGGCAAAAAATTTCATGGCAACTCGACTGCCAACGGCGAGCGCTACAACATGTATGGCATGACAGCCGCACACCCAACCTTGCCCTTACCCAGCTACGCACGCGTCACGCGCGTCTCAAATGGTAAAAGCGTCGTGGTGCGGGTCAACGACCGTGGGCCCTTTTTAAATGACCGCGTCATTGATTTATCGTATGTCGCTGCCTACAAACTGGGCATGCTTGGCCCAGGCAGTGCCGAGGTCGTCGTTGAGCGAATTACTCCTGACCAAATTCGCAACTGGCAGTCAGCACCCGCAGCGGTGAATGTTGCGACGGCAACCAGTGCTCCCGTGAGACCTGTCGTCGCCACACAGGCGCTGGTCGACCCTCATCCGATGGCGGCTCAAACTGAGCCTGCCAACGACAGCCAGACGACTGCGCCACTTGCCTTAACTGCACCGCCAGCGTCAGCGTCGTGGGCGATGCGAGTCAACAGCACAGCAGCCTTACCGCCGTCGTCTGCAACCACGGCCTCATCTGCCGTGCCGCCGCTCATACCCAGCAACGTCAGTGCACCCGCCAGCAACCCGAGCGTGGTCGCCAACACGTTCACTAACACGCCAGCTGCACCAGGCAGTATGTATTTACAGCTCGGCGCCTTTTCTGATGCGAGCAAAGCCCAGGCGCTCGCCGCACGCGTCTCAAGCCAAATCCCTGCTGACTTAGGCGCCTCGGTACGCGTCGAACCAACAACGAATAATCTGCACCGCGTCAGAATCGGACCCTTTGCAAGCCGAGAAGCCGCAGTGCAAGCCGTCAATCCGGTGCAAGCTTCAACCGGCGTTGCGCCAAGTTTGTCACCGCCTTAAGCGCTGAATCAGCCTACTGCGAGGGCTTGCGCGACAAGGCGCGGGCGTAAAGCGTATCGCGGGGCAGACCGGTCGCCTTTGCAGCAATACGTGCCGCGTCGCGCACCGAGACAGACTCAAGCAAGGCATCTAGCCACGCGTCAATCGCCGCACCGCCCTCAAGGTCGAGCTCGGCACTGATCACCACTTCAGGAGCAGACACCACCACCACGTATTCGCCCTGCTCGCGATGAGCATCTGCAGTCAGCCAGCCCGGCGCCTGAGCCAGTGGCATGCTGGCCAACTCTTCAAACCGCTTGGTGAGCTCGCGTGCGAAGGCGATCTGTCGGTCGGGTCCCAACACCTCGAGTAAATCTTGAACACTGGCAACAATGCGGTGAGGCGCCTCATAAAACACCGTTGCCGCCGGCAGTTGGGTCCAGGTTCGAATCCAGCGCTGGCGCGCCATCGATTTAGTTGGTGCGAAGCCAGCAAAGACAAAGCCGGGGTGCGCATCAGTGGTGACACCGGTCGCCATCAGGGCGGCAATCACCGCACTGGGCCCAGGCAGAGGTACGACCTTAAGCCCAGCGGCGTGCACCGCTTGCACCACACGCCCCCCTGGGTCACTCACTGCCGGAGACCCCGCATCAGAGACCAACGCCACTCGCTGGCCCGCCACTAACCGCTCAACAATCGCCGCCGCTGCACTGGCTTCGTTATGCCGATGCACGGCAATCAAGGGGGTAGAGATCCCCCAAGCGTCCATGAGCGTACGACTCGCACGGGTATCTTCGGCCGCGATCACGTCTGCACGATTGAGCGCCTGCCACCCGCGCAACGTCAGGTCGCCCAAGTTACCGATCGGCGTGGCGACCACATAAAGCGCATGGGTTGGCCAAGACTGTGCGTCGACGCGCTCTGCGACGCGCTGCCAGGCGCCGGGCAAATCTTCGGGTAGGACAGGTTCGCTCATGATGCAACACGAAGGACAGGAATTGTGGCAGTGTAGTCCGCCTGTCGACACGATGCCCGACTTACCGCTGACAACGACACACGGCGCGCCCTCCTCCCGCTAGCCCTCCCCTCCAGGCAAGACTGCAGTCTTCTATGACAACCGATCAATTCCCCCCTGAAGCCTTTTTTTTAATTGCGCAACAGTCGCAACGTCAAGCCCTGCAGGCGCGCAAGCGTAAGCTCGCCAGACTAGCGCGCGCCAAACCCAGTCAGGGCGAAATCGCCCATGAGCCTCGGCGCACGGCACGTCAGCGAGTCGGCGACCACTACGAGCAGGCGGCTTGGCATCTGGTGCAGCAGGCCGGCTGCCAGCTACTCGGTCGGCAACTCGCCTGCCCGTTGGGCGAACTGGACTTGGTGGTACGTGAGGGCGCCAACCTAGTGTTTATCGAGGTCCGGCAGCGCGCCTCAGGACGCTTTGGCGGCGCCGCGGCAAGTGTGTCGAGAACCAAACAACAACGCTTTTTGCGTGCTGTCCAATGGTGGCTACCCACGCTCGTGCGTCGTCATTTTGGCCAACAGATGCCGACCTACCGGCTTGATGTGATCGCCTTCGAGCCCGAAGGGGCTGTCTGGTATCGTGATGCGGTTCGCGTGCCTCAGGATAAGTGAGATAATTCAGTATTCATCGCTTACGCATACATCATGGATCTCGCCGCCAAACTGACCGCCCATTTCGAAGACAACATGGCTGCCACTCAGCGCAGCATGCAGGTTCTGTCAACTCCGCTCTTACGCGCCATTGACCTGTGCTTTGGTTGCGTCACCAACAACGCCAAAATGCTCGCTTGCGGCAACGGTGGCTCAGCGGCTGATGCACAGCACTTCATCGCAGAGTTGGTCGGTCGCTTCGAACGCGACCGCTTGCCCCTCGCTGGCGTGGCGCTCAATACCGACACGTCGATTTTGACCGCGGTGGGTAACGACTATGGCTTTGATCAAATCTTTGCCCGCCAAATCATGGCGCTGGGTCAACCAGGTGATGTGCTTGTCGCAATCTCGACCAGCGGCAACTCAGCCAACGTGCAACTCGCCATTGAGGCAGCGCACGCTCGCGAAATGAAAGTGATTGCACTGACTGGCAAAGGCGGTGGCACCATCGGCAACTTACTGCTGCCCAGTGATATCCATCTGTGTGTGCCACACGAGCGCACCATGCGTATTCAAGAAGTCCATATTCTGTTGCTTCACCTGCTGTGCGATGGCATTGACACGTTATTACTCGGAGACCCCGCATGAGACTGCTTGCCCCTTTTGTACGCCCTTTAACACTCTGCCTGGCCTTATCCAGCACGGTCGTCCTGATACAAGGCTGCGTGCCGCTAATGATTGGTGGGGCTGCCGCCACAACCGGCATTGTTGCAGTCGATCGCCGCACCGTTGGCCAGCAGGTCGAAGACAAGACCATCGAAATCAAAGTGGCCAATTCGATTCGCACGAAATTTGGGGATAGCGTGCGTGTCAACATCACTAGCTATCAGGGCGTTGTACTCGTCACTGGTGATTCGTTGGGTAACGATCGCAAGGCCGAAATCACTCAGATCGCAAGCCAAACCCAAAGCGTGAAATCGGTATCCAATCAGGTCAACGTCGTCAAAGAGACCGCCTCGTTTGGTGAACTCAGCAACGACACCTGGATCACCTCTAAAGTCATGACAACGTTGGCCACCACCAACGAAATCCCATCGCGCACCATTGTTGTCGCGACAGACCGCAGTGTGGTGTATTTGATGGGCTTGGTCACCCAACGTGAGGGCGATCTCGCTGCTGCCGCAGCCGCGCAAGTCAGCGGTGTAAAACGCGTTGACAAACTCTTTCAAGTCATCTCGCCCGCCGAGGCAAACAAACTCGATGACGCCAATCGCATCTTTAACAAGAGCACCAGCAGCAACACGACGCCCTTAGGCGAGGCCCCTGCCGCTGCGGCGTCCTCCAGCGGCGCTGGCGTTGAAGTCATGCCGATAAAATGAAAAAATTATTAGGCGCTACGGTATTGATCGCGCTTGGTGGTCTGGGTGTCTGGCTCTTTGCGACGCCGCTCGCGCAGGCACCCGAGGTCACGTTTTCGACGCTCTCGGGCAAGCAGTTAAAGATGTCTGAATTGCGTGGCAAAGTCGTGCTAGTCAAGTTTTGGGCAACCAGTTGTGTCACCTGTGTTGCGCAAATGCCTGACAACATTGACAACTACAACACATACCAGGCCCGAGGCTTTGAAATCATCGCCGTAGCCATGCAGTACGATCCCGCCAACTACGTGATCAATTTTGTTGAAACTCGTAAAGTTCCCTTTCCGGTAGCCTTAGATACAATTGGGCAAGTTGCGCGAGCGTTCGGTGATGTCAAGCTAACACCAATCGCCTTTCTGATTGACAAAAATGGTCAAATACTCAAGCGCTATTTAGGCGAGTACAACAAAACAGAGTTTCGCAGCACGCTCGAAAAAGCGTTAGCGGGCTAATGCGCTCGCTACGCACTACAATTATTTAGATTTCACTGACGCCTCACTTCCCTCAACACGCTTTTACTGTTGCACACGCCCTATGACTAGCCAGCCCCAATCCACGCAGATGCCTCCTGAAGTTGTTGCAAAAGTTTTGTCTGAAAGCCTGCCCTACATTAAGCGTTTTCATGGCAAAACCATCGTCATTAAATACGGTGGCAACGCCATGACCGAAGAGGTCTTGCAGCGTAGTTTTGCCCACGACGTGGTACTGCTCAAGCTGATCGGCCTGAACCCCATTGTGGTGCATGGGGGTGGGCCGCAAATTGACGAGGCTCTGCGCCGCATCGGTAAAAAGGGTACGTTTATACAAGGTATGCGCGTCACCGATGCCGATACCATGGAGGTCGTTGAATGGGTGTTAGGCGGCCAAGTGCAGCAAGATATCGTGTTCATGATTAACGAGGCGGGCGGCAAGGCCGTTGGTTTAACTGGCAAAGACGGCTGTTTGATTCAAGCCAAAAAATTACTGATGCCCAATAAAGAAGACCCCTCTAAGCCGCTCGATATCGGTTTTGTAGGTGACATTGAGCACGTTGAGCCCGCAGTGGTCAAAGCCCTACAAGACGATCAGTTTATTCCGGTGATCTCACCGATCGGCTATGGCGAAGATGGCTTGGCCTACAACATTAATGCCGACGTCGTTGCCGGAAAAATGGCTGAGGTCTTAGGTGCCGAAAAGCTACTCATGATGACCAACACGCCAGGCGTGCTCGACAAAGACGGCAAGCTGATGCGCTCACTTTCTGCCAAGACCATTGACGCCTTGTTTGCCGATGGTACGATCTCAGGCGGTATGCTGCCAAAAATTTCGTCAGCACTTGATGCCGCACGAAACGGCGTGAAATCCGTTCACATCGTAGACGGTCGTGTGCCACACTGTCTGCTGCTTGAGATCTTGACCGACCGCGGCGTCGGCACCATGATTTCATCAAACTAAGCGTCAAGTGCCTCGGCTGCGGTTTCCTCAGCACCCCCCGGTGCGCTCGCGCCGGGCGGGTGTACATCGCCCCTTGCGAGGTGGGCATACGCTTTCTGGTTCAACGCCAACAGCGCAACAGGCACCGGTTTGGCTGTTTGACCTCGACAATACACTGCACGACACCTCGCACAAAATTTTTCGCGAAATCAATATTGGCATGACTGCCGCAGTCATGAAAACCCTTGATCTAGACGAGGCTGCCGCGAGCGAACTACGCACACATTACTATCGGCGCTACGGCGCCACACTGCTGGGCTTGGTGCGACATCACAACATCGATCCTCACGCCTTTTTACAAAACAGCCATGCTTTTGATGTTGCCCCGTTAGTCAAAGCCGAGCGAGGGTTGCGCGATAAGCTCAACCGCCTACCCGGGCGCAAAGTCTTAGTCACAAATGCCCCCTTGCATTACGCACGGGCAGTACTCAAACATCTAGGGATTCTTCGCTGCTTTGACCATCTCTGGGGCATCGAACAAATGCAGTTTCTGGGGCGTTTTCGACCCAAACCCTCAGCGGCGTTAATGCGTCACATCCTTGCCCACGAGGGGATTCACCCTAGACGTGCCGTACTCGTTGAAGATACGGTCGAAAATCTCCGTGGTGCGCGAAAGGCGGGCCTGCGCACGGTTCATGTCTTTCATCCTGGGTCG
>CAMEAW010000016.1 GCA_945911685.1 Bordetella parapertussis | reverse complement strand
TAATCCCCATACACGCTGGAGTCTTGGTGGAGAAGGTTGGATTCGAACCAACGTAGGCGCAAGGCCAACAGATTTACAGTCTGCCCCCTTTAACCACTCGGGCACCTCTCCACAAGAGAACCAACGATTATGAGGGAGTTTTTACGCATTGTCAAGTTCAGTACCTGATGATAAGTCGGTCTTAAAGTCGTGATAAGGCTACGATTCTTGGGCTATGCTCGCTCGCTTCAGCGTTTATGGCAGCTGTTTCGTCTAAAACCCACCCTGGTTCATTCTTTTAGTTAATTTTGGGCCTTTTTCAACTTTCCTATGGCAAACGATAACTTTGACGCTCTTGATCGTCTATTTGATTCAACAGGTTGATTTCCCACTCAAGGTATCGCATGGCAGCCGCGCGGTTGCCATCATGCCGATCATGCACAAAAAATAAGTAATCAATACTTTCTTGGTCACTCGGCGAGGTCGGTGTGGTGATGACCTCTAGGCCGGCGGCTTGCCATTGTTGCGCTGTATCAGTATTAATTTGTACCTGTGCCGCATCGGCGTCTGACAATTCTTGCGCTGCGAGTTGCCCAATGGCCGAGTCGTCTGCCACGATAACAACGTGTGCTCCTTTGATGTTCGGCAACTGATTAAGGTTGGGGCGAATCGACCAAACAAAACCCTTTAAATGTGCCTCACGATATTTTGTACTTGCCCGTACATCCACATAACGTGTTGTTCGCGTGTCTAGGTTTTTGAGCTGCTCAGCTGAAATGGTCGCGACTGATACTGCGCTTGTTGGCTGCTCAACGGGTAACGATGTCGAACTTTTTTCCCATGAATGGGTAAAGGCATTCGCCAATACAACGACCTCCCAGCCCAACATCGCAAGCCAAGACGCCATCGCGGGGGCTCGAACATTTTCTTCATCAAAGACGACAAGGCGCGCGCCGCGCACTCCTACAAACTGATCTGTAGCCTGCACGAGTTGCCCACCTGGCGTATGTTGCGCCCCGGGGATTGTGCCGCGGGCAAACTCTTCTGGTGAGCGCACATCACAAAGAAATGTCGTGCGAGTATTGTCTGTCAACCAATGTGCGACCGTTGCTCCATCCACAAACGCGACGCCATTTTTTTCGGCAAGCAACTTTGCGCGTTGCTGTTGCGCCGGTAGATTTTTGACATTTATGGTTTCGGGGTATTTGTTTGTAGCGCCATGATCGAGCTTGAAGTCGGCAAGGAACCAACCTTGCGTTCCGTTTTCAAGCGCAAGTACTTTGTTTTTTAAGCCGAGGTTGATAAGCGTTTGCGCACCGATAATGCTGCGCGTACGCCCGGCGCAATTGATCACAATCGTTGTGTCAGGGCTCGCAACCAAGTCGTCGATGCGTAGAGGCAACTCACCGTTCGGACAACACGCTGCTGTTGGTATGCTCATTTTTTTATATTCTGAATAGGGTCTGCCATCCAGAATCACGATATCTTCATGTGCTGCAATTTTGGCGCTAAGCGCTTGCGCGGTAATACGTGGCGTATGAAAAGCATGTTCTGCCAATTCGCCAAAGGCTTTACTAGGCAGGTTGACCCCAGCAAATACTTGATAGCCGGCTTTCTTCCATTGCGCGATGCCACCATCAAGCAAATAGATATCGGTGTACCCAAGCTGCATTAGCCTTTGCGCCGCTCGCGCTGTTAATTTATTTGCATCATCACCGACCAAAACAAGTCGTACCGTTTTACGTGGCACGAGCCTTTGGATGTCGAGCTCTAACTTACTGTACGGTGCAGGTACTACATAAAATAAATGTTCTTCGCCGTACTGGCCATGTTCTCGCACATCAATCAGTGCAATCTCTTTTTTATCATGTAGCCAGCCCTTTAAGGTGGCCGGCGCAATGCGTTTAAATTGTTGTTGAGTCATGAGTAGTCCTTCGACATATTGTTCGGGCAACACGCTTGTGTGGTCTTGGTTGTAGATGGCTTCGCTACAACGGGCACGTGTGCAACAAACGCCTATTTCTGTTTTTAGATTGTGGTGTTCATTAACAAAAAATGGTTTCTGTTAAGCATCTATTTCTTCTTTTAGATTGAGTTTTTCAATAAGCGAAGAGCAATGTTCCCAGCCATGAAAATCAATCACTAATTGCCCGCGGCCTTTGCTAGCCACCTTTAAGGTCACCTTCGTGCCGAGCTGATCGGACAGCGTTTCTTCAAGACGCGTGACGTCGCGCTGTTGACTGCTTTGCTTTGTCGTGGCTTTTGTGACAGGTTCTTTTAGTGTATGCGTCACCAACGCCTCAGCGTCTCGCACTGACAGGCGCTTAGCGATGATTTGATTCGCAAGTTGGATTTGTATGGCTGCATCGACTGCGAGTAACGCTCTTGCGTGGCCCATATCGATATCTCCCGCAAGTAACATAGTTTGTACCGGAGAGGCGAGATTTATTAAGCGCAACAAGTTACTCGTCGCCGATCGCGAGCGTCCAATCGCTGTGGCGGCCTGTTCATGTGTCAAACCAAACTCTTCAATTAATCGTTTAACGCCTTGCGCTTCTTCAAGAGGGTTTAAATCTTCGCGTTGAATATTTTCAATCAGCGCCATGGCAGCGGCGTGTTCGTCCGCGACGTCTCTGACAAGCACGGGGACTTCTGTCAGACCAGCGAGTTGTGCTGCACGAAACCGTCGCTCACCGGCGATGATTTCGTACTTGCCTTTTAAAACATCAAGCGGGCGCACTAAAATTGGCTGCATAATACCTTGAGCACGTATTGATTCTGCAAGCTCTGCTAAGGCACCCTCGTCCATTCGTGTACGTGGCTGATATTTTCCTGCTTGCATTTGCGCGATGCGTAAGGTGCTTGGTGCACCCGAGGGCGTTGTGAGGTTTCCGACCTGATCTAAGGTATTTGTGTCTGCGCCAAGCAGTGCATCAAGGCCTCGGCCTAGGCCCTTTGGTTTTCTCGTTACCATGGTGTTTCCTTTGAATTCGTATGCGCGCGCCGCGCGCATGTGTGTGTTTTATTTTTGAGCGGTACGCACACGCTCAATGACCTCGGCGCCGAAGGCAATGTAGGCTTGTGCGCCGCGGGAGGTCGGGTCATATACAACGCCAGGCATGCCGTGGCTGGGAGCTTCTGCAAGCCGTACGTTTCGAGGCACAACCGTTTTAAATACTTTGTCACCAAAATGGGCTTCGAGCTGCGCTGAGACCTGCTGCTGTAAGGTCACACGTGGGTCAAACATGACGCGCAATAGGCCAATCAAGCTGAGATCAGGGTTGATATTGCGATGAACTCTTTTAATGGTGTTGACCAGGTCGGACAACCCTTCGAGTGCAAAGTATTCACATTGCATTGGAATGATGACGCCATGCGCAGCGGCTAAGCCATTTAAGGTTAATAGCGAGAGCGTAGGCGGGCAATCGATCAACACAAAGTCGTATTGCAGCTCGACCTTTGCGAGCGCCTGCTTAAGCTGTAACTCTCTGCGATCCATGCCAACTAAATCAATCTCGGCACCCGACAGTTCGCGGTTAGATGGCAGCACGTCATAGCCACCGCTTTCAGAGGCAACCACCGCGTCTGTGATCGTGGCCTCGCTAATTAGCACCTGATATAAGTTGTGCGCGAGGTTGCTTTTATCGATTCCACTGCCCATTGTCGAGTTCCCTTGCGGGTCAAGATCGATCAGTAAAACGCGTTTCCCGAGCTTGGCCAAACCTGCAGCAAGGTTGATTGCAGTGGTGGTTTTGCCAACCCCGCCTTTTTGATTGGCAATACAAAAGACTCGAGCTGTTGTTGGTGTAACGGGCGTGTTCATTGGGTTCCTTTCCGTTGCATCCAAACCAGGCACCGCTGGCTGTCAAGCTCGGGAACATTCAGGGGTTGGACGACTTGTACAGACCAAGCAGTGAGAGTTTGAAGTGCTTCAATTTCTTCGTCTGGCGAGCGGCCTTTCATTGCCAAGAGATAGCCGCCCTCGCGCACATGAGGGCCGGCTAGGCGTGCGAAATCTGCGAGCGATGCGAAGGCTCGGGAAGTAACGATCATGCTTTGAAGTGGCTCAAGCGTTTCAATACGTGCGTGCTGTGCCGTAAGATTTTGAAGCGCAAGGACTCCGGCTATTTGCCGTATAAACATGGTCTTTTTTTCTACCGCATCGATGCAGATTACGCGGACACCTGGCAGCATGATGGCCAGAATAACGCCGGGCAAACCGCCGCCCGAGCCGACATCAACGATCATCGGACTCGCACTTGGCCGGGCGCTCACGACACTGCAGATTGAAGGCACCAAAGAGAGGCTGTCAAAAATATGATGCACCAAGGCTTGCTCGGGATTTCGAATCGCAGTCAGGTTGTAGGTTTTGTTCCAACGCAGAAGTTGTGAAAGATATTCGAGCAAAGCGACTTGTTGTGAGGGTGTCGCGGTTAAGGATAGGGTGTGCAGCGCCTCTATTAAGCGTTCACTCGTGCTGGCGTTGACCGTCACGTCGCGCTTAATCGCCGTGGCAACCGCTGTCGCTATTGCTTTAGCTGCAGTGTTCACTTTACGCAGCCTTGCCATATTGATGGCGTTTCAAGTGAATCAACAGTAACGAGATTGCCGCGGGCGTGACGCCCGAGATCCGTGAAGCTTGACCAATGGTTTCGGGGCGATGTGTTTTTAGCTTTTGACGAACTTCTATAGACAAGCTTGTTACGGCGCCAAAGTCGAGATCGGTGGGTATTTCGAGCGTGTCTTGGGCCAAGTGACGATCAACTTCATCTTGTTGGCGCGCAATGTAACCCTCATATTTGATTTGTATTTGTACTTGCTCAGCCTCATCGCCTGGTATTAAGCCACTCGGCAGATCGAACCCCGGTTGCAGCGGCATATTCATGAGGCTTTGATAAGAAACGTTGGGTCGCTTCAATAAATCGGATAGTAAGTACTCGCGCTCAATTTCTTTTCCGAGTGTTTTAACGGCTACCACCGCATCTAACATCTTTGGATTAACCCAAGTTCCGCGTAAGCGTGCAACCTCATTTTCAACCGTTTCTTTCTTTTTTGTGAAAGCGGCCCAACGCTGGTCATCCACCAATCCAAATTCTCTGCCTTTTTCTGTCAGACGCCAATCCGCATTATCTTCACGTAAACTTAAACGATACTCGGCACGTGACGTAAACATGCGGTAGGGCTCTGTGACTCCCTTAGTGATCAGGTCATCAATCAAAACACCCATGTAGGCTTGATCGCGACGCAAAATAAAAGGGCTTTCATCTCTTGATGCTCGCGCTGCATTAATACCCGCAATCAGGCCTTGTGCCGCGGCTTCTTCATATCCTGTCGTGCCATTGATTTGTCCTGCAAAAAACAAACCTTGAATACTTTTCGTTTCAAGCGTTGCTTTCAACTCGCGAGGATCAAAATAATCATATTCGATCGCGTAACCAGGTCGGACAATATGCGCATTTTCAAGCCCCTTCATCGAGCGTATGAGCGCTAATTGAATGTCAAAAGGCAAGCTTGTTGATACCCCATTAGGATATATCTCATGGGTGGTTAAACCCTCAGGTTCGAGAAATATTTGATGAGAGTCTTTATCCGCAAAGCGATGAACCTTGTCTTCAATTGAAGGGCAATAACGAGGGCCAATCCCTTCGATGACGCCACTATACATTGGTGACCGATCAAGCCCACTTCGAATAATTTCGTGGGTTTGAGCATTGGTATGGGTTACCCAGCAGGGCACTTGTTTCGGGTGCAGTGTTTCACTGCCAAGATAAGAAAATACAGGAACGGGATCCAAATCACCCGGTTGCTCAGTGACTAAAGAATAGTCAATCGTACGGCCATCGATGCGTGGTGGTGTACCTGTCTTCAGTCGGCCTTGGGGTAATTTCAATTCTTTTAATCGAGCACCTAAAGACGAGGCAGACGGATCGCCCGCACGACCAGCAGAGTAATTTTGTAAACCAATATGGATAAGCCCATTTAAAAACGTACCTGCAGTAAGTACCAGGGCTTTTGTTTGGAAGGTGATGCCAGATTGGGTAACTGCAGCAACCACTCGATCGCCTTCAAGTAATAAATCATCAACCGACTGTTGAAACAACCATAAGTTAGGTTGATTTTCAAGGCGTGTGCGAATGGCTTGTCTATATAACACTCGATCGGCCTGTGCTCGCGTTGCACGAACTGCTGGGCCCTTTGATGCGTTCAATATTCGAAACTGAATTCCCGCTTCATCTGTGGCGATTGCCATTGCGCCGCCAAGCGCATCAATTTCTTTAACCAAGTGACCCTTACCAATTCCGCCAATAGAGGGGTTGCAGGACATCTGCCCAAGAGTTTCAATATTGTGTGTAAGCAAAAGAGTCTTTGCTCCACTCCTTGCCGATGCAAGAGCAGCCTCGGTCCCAGCGTGACCGCCTCCAACTACGAGGACATCAAAAATAGTAGGATGATTCATGGCTAGTACATTTAATAAGCGTGGGGAGTGGATTATAGACTTGTCGCTCTAATCTAATAGATTGTTTCACGTGGAACAAGTAAATCTAAGTTATTGACTTCAACTTTAACTGTGTCACGTGGAACATTTCACTAAAAATAGTGGACAAGTGCGGTATTGCTTCGCAAAGTCTGTATCTTAGTAAAGAAAAATGTGCCTGATAGAAATTGGTCCAGCACCCGCTTAAGAGGCGATCTGACATCGATCATTATAAAAACTTGAAAAACAGGCTTTCACGAAAAAGCTGTTTAGGTTCAAGTTATTGTCTACTTCAACTGTTTCACGTGGAACAACTCACGAAATAGCATGCGTGTCAGCACGATATGAATTCCGAGTGTCGCTGTATAAATAAAGGTAAGTGGTATAGCTGTCTAGGCAATTTAGATTTTAGCCAATATTCATACCGTTTCTATTTAGCACCTGACATAAGCACTCACCACGAACAAACCATTCGTTTACTAAACATCTTTCCGCTGTGAATGTTTCACGTGAAACATTTTCATTAATACTCTGAGCATAAGTACGGTATAACTTTTTAATATCTCTGTATAAGTCTGGATAAGTCACTACCAAAGTACTAGCTAAAAAGGTGAAATGTGCGTAACTCTGTTGGTAACTTGTTAATATCATGTGCGTAAGAGGTGTATATCCTGTGGATGACTAATACTTCTTTATAAAATTCACACATCACTCTACAACCTCTATTACGCCATTTTTAAACCTAAACAGCCGTGCCTAGCCTAAACCTTTAAATTAGTAGCAATCATGCACATAAATTCTAAATTGCCGGATGTCGGTGCCACAATCTTCACCACAATGAGCAAGATGGCGCTCGAATATCAAGCAATCAACTTAGGGCAGGGGTTTCCTGACTTTAATACTGATGCCGCATTACTAAATCTAGTGTCCGAAGCTATGGCGAAAGGTTTAAACCAATATCCCGCTATGGCTGGCGTCATGCCTTTGCGAGACGTTGTAAGTCAAAAAATATCTACTCTTTATCAACATCACTACGATCCAGATACTGAAATCACAATTACTAGTGGCGCAACGCAAGCCATCATGGCTACTGTTCTGGCTTGTGTCGGTGATGGCGATGAAGTCATCATATTAGAACCATGCTATGACTGTTATATCCCTGCAATCAAGCTAGCGGGTGCGACTGCTATCAGTGTGGCCATGCGAGCTCCTAGTGAAGCAAGCCCTATCTACGGCGTCGATTGGGCTTTGGTGAACGCTGCCATTACGCAAAAAACTAAACTACTTATCATCAATTTTCCCCATAATCCTACCGGCGCCGTCATTACACATGCAGACCTTGACGAACTCGAAAGCCTAGTTAATCGAACTGGCATTTTCTTATTATCAGACGAGGTCTACGAACACATTATTTTTGATGGTGTTCAGCATCTAAGCGTATCTACCAGACCAGCTTTAGCAGCCAATAGCTTTGTTATCTCATCGTTTGGTAAAACTACGCATACAACAGGCTGGAAAATTGGGTACTGTTGTGCACCAAGACACTTGACCACAGAACTTAGAAAAGTTCATCAGTTTATGGTCTTTACGGCACCTTCACCTTTTCAATACGCACTAGCCACATATACCGCCGATTCAAGTACGTATTTGAATTTGCCCGGCTTTTACCAAGCTAAACGAGACTATCTCTCGAGTGGTTTACAACACACTCGGTTTAAAGCGCTGCCAAGTCCTGGAACCTTTTTTCTACTTGCCGATTACAGTGATATTTCAGATCAAGCAGAGGCTGCTTTTGCAATTTGGTTGACGCAAGCTCATGGCGTTACGGTTATTCCAGTATCAGCCTTTTATCAAACACCTGACGCGACGGAGTCTAATCACAAGCTGGTTCGCTTTTGTTTTGCCAAACAGGTGGCCACCCTTGATTTGGCAATTGAACGTTTAGCGAAGGTTTGATTTAAACACGATAAAACACTGAAAATAAGATTTAAAAAAATGCGTACTTAACCGCTGGCTTGTTGTGTCGTATTCTTTCTTTCTTTCTTTTTTATATATAAAAACTAATGGATAATAAGGGCTGTGGATAAGTGGAATAAGTGGAGTTTTATTATAAAAATCAATTGCTTATTAAATATTTAACATGTGAGTAAGCTCTGTTTGGTTTTGTGGATGAAGTTGAATAACTTTTGTTCATTAACAAAAACAGTGGGTTACTCGTGAGTCATGCACAGATTGTTCACAAGCCTGTAGCCCTTGTTATCCACAGGCAAATTTTTTGTAACAAATTTTCAATTGATGTCTAGAAACAACACCGAGCTGCTTGAGTTTGTGTTTTTTAATAAGGAATGGTCATGTTGCGCGGTAAGACGGCACTCATTACGGGATCAATTGGTGGCCTAGGCTATGCCATCGCAGAGGCATTTGCTCAACAACAAGCAAACATTATTTTGCATGGACTTGAGCCGTTAGAACAAATTCTTGACGCAAGCAAACGATTACAGACAGCTTATGGCGTTACCGTGATGCACAGCCAAGCAAACCTAACAAATGTGTCTGAGATTGAAGCACTGATTCACCAGGCGCAAGTGCAATTTGGCGGGGTCGATATATTGATCAATAATGCCGTGATTAGAAATTTCGCCGCGATTGATACCCTAGATGCGACCGGTTGGGATCAATCGATTGCTGTTAATTTATCAGCGGCTTTTCATACATCGCGTTTGACTGTACCCAAAATGAAACAGAAACAGTGGGGCAGGATCATTAATATGTCGTCTGTATATGGTGCGACAGCCACTGCGAATCGGGTGGCTTACATCACAACTAAAACTGCGTTGATTGGTTTAACAAGAAGTACAGCGATGGATGTTGCTACACACGGAATTACTTGTAACGCGCTTTGTCCTGGCACGGTTCCAACGCCTCCAATCGTAGAGCGTATTGCAGGCAACGCTAAAAGATCTGGAATCACCATAGAGCAGGCTGAACACGATTACATCTCGAGTCGCCACCCGACAGGGCGCTTTGTCGCAATGAGTAGTGTGGCAAGCTTTGCAGTTTTTTTATGCAGTGATGCCGGCAAAGATATTACCGGCGCTGTATTACCTGTTGATGGTGGTTGGACAGTTGAATGACCGCAAACTTATTTGCCAATGCAGAAACGCGAAAAGATTTCACCTAGCAAATCATCCGGAGTCATTTGGCCTGTAATTAAGCCAAGTTGACTATGTGCCAAGCGCAATTCTTCTGCAAAAAGATCTAATACAAGATCTTTTTGTAACGCGAACTCACCCGCTTGCGTTAGATGGCTTTGTGCTGCTGACAAGGCATCAACGTGGCGTTGCCGGGCTAACCATGGCGACTCTTGTCCGGGGTTCCAACCAGCTAGCTCAAGCAACTTAGCACGCAAAGCGTCGAGACCTTGACCCGTTTTAGCAGAAATAAATAAGGTGTCATTTGTGTCCACGAGCGACTCAATTGATAGGTCGACCTTATTACAAACATTTAGCACAATAGATTTTGCTGATCGGCGCATTTGAATCTGTGGATCGAGGGTTAAATGATTAGTATTTAACGCACGTAAATGCAAAACTACGTCAGCCTGTTCGATCGCTGACCAAGTCCGTTCAATGCCAATCGTTTCGATTGCGTCGTTGGTCTCACGTAAGCCAGCAGTGTCGGTGATGGTAATCGGAACACCGTCAAGGGTGATAACTTGACTGACTTTATCTCTGGTGGTGCCAGCAATATCAGTCACAATTGCCAGCTCTTGGCCAGAAAGGGCGTTGAGTAAACTTGATTTACCGACATTAGGTTCGCCGGCTAAAACAACATGTAGCCCTTCGCGTAAAACAACACCTTGACGTGATGCCGATAAAATTTCTGTCAATGTATTTTGCAATATTTCAAGCTTTGCGTGCGCTTGATATTTTTCGAGAAACTCAATTTCTTCTTCTGGAAAATCAAGCGTGGCCTCAACAAGCATACGCAGCTGTACGATCGCTGCAGAGAGTGTATTGATGCGCTGCGAAAACAAACCGGTCATTGACACAACAGCAGCTCGCGCTGCGGCCTCTGACGAGGCATCGATTAAATCAGCGATGGCCTCTGCCTGGGCTAAGTCTATTTTGTCGTTTAAAAAGGCGCGTAACGTAAATTCGCCAGGTGAGGCGATTCTAATATTAAAGAGGGCGCCGACACTTAAGCAGCGGTTTAATAGCTGTTGTAAAACAGCTGGACCACCATGTCCTTGTAACTCGAGTACATCTTCACCGGTGTAAGAAGCTGGCCCAACAAAATACAGTGCAATGCCCTGATCGATTACTTCACCGGTAGCATCTGGAAAGCGGCAGTAGGTTGCGTGACGGGGTTCGAGCGACCGCCCCAGCAACGCATAGATAAAGGGCCCCAAATGGGGCCCAGAGACACGCACTACGCCGATGCCACCCCTACCAGGGGCGGTGGCAATTGCAACGATAGGGCGCTGCGTTGACACGCTCATTGGCCCATTCGCTCAACGATGGGCCACGCTGGCAACCGCAGCCATTTTATTTGTGATGTACCACTGTTGCGCGATCGACAAGATGTTATTAACGCACCAATACAGTACAAGACCCGATGGAAAAAAGAACATCATGCCACCAAACACTAATGGCATGAACATCATCACTTTGGCTTGAACTGGATCGGGTGGTGTGGGATTCAAACGCATTTGCACAAACATCGTCAACATCATAATGGCGGGCAAAATAAAGTAAGGATCACGTACTGCAAGGTCGTGCACCCACAATACCCATGGGGCGCCACGTAATTCAACACTAGAACCCAAAACATAATAAAGTGAAATGAACACTGGAATTTGGATCACAATTGGCAAACAACCGCCAAGAGGATTAATTTTTTCAGTGCGATACATTTCCATCATGGCAGTGTTGAGTTTTTGGCGATCATCACCAAACTTTTCTTTTAGCGCTTGCAAACGAGGCGCAACCATTTTCATTTTTGCCATCGAGCGATAACTTGCTGCCGATAGTGGATAGAACGCAGCCTTGATCAAGACGGTTAACAAAACGATGGTCCAGCCCCAATTGCCCAATAAAGAAAATAACCAAGTCATTAATGTAAAGACTGGTTTAGCAATAATGGTGAGCAAGCCATAATCAACAACGAGTTCTAAACCTGGCGCTAATGCTTCAAGCGCGGTTTGATCCTGGGGACCAACCCATAATTTAGATCCCACGGTTAAGCTGCTGTTTGGCGCCACGGTGCCGACGGGCTCGATACTGCGAAGCGCATACAAGTTCTTTTCAAGCTCTGCCATATCGTATGTACGCGACTTGCCCTGTGGTGGGACCCAAGCCGTTACAAAGTAATGCTGAACAAAGGCAAACCAGCCGTTGTCAGCCTGCTTGACATAACTTGCTTTACGTTTTTCAACCTCAGTTAGTGTGACCTTTTGAAATTTCTCTTGCTCAGAATAAATTGCTGCGCCAACAAAGTTTGCTGGGCCGCTTAAAAAGCTAGGTGCGCTGCTAGTGCCGGCTGGATCGGAGCCATCGCGGGTAATCTGCAAATACACCGAAGGGTTAATCGCTTGTGCCGAGAGGTTTTCAATCTGATGCGATACATCAACCGCGTAGTTGCTTCGCTTGAGCGTGAACGTCTTTGTAAGCTTGACCTCGCCTGAAATCGAAGAGAACTTAATGACTAACGTGTCGCCAGTCAGTTCACGCTCACTTGTCTCTAAAACGAAGGGGGCAAGATGATTAGGAAACGCAACACCAGCGGCTGCGCCCGTTAAACCGGATTGCACCACATAGGTATGCCCAGCCGCGCGCTCTAACAAAGTAAAAGGCTTTGACGGGTCGTCGACAGACGGAAATACCAATAAGTCTGTTCGAATAAGCTGCGCACCTTGCAAATCAAACACAAGCGCCAATACATCGGTTTTAAACGAGACCGTTTGTACCGCCGCAGTGGTCGCCGTGGCTAATCCAGGCACCGTTGCCACTGTGGGGGCAGTTGTCGTCACTGGCGCGGTGGGGACTCCGGCATTGGCTGCTGAAGAGGCAGGATCGGCGCCGTCGACTTTAGGCTTTGTAGTCGCAGTCGGTGCGCCAAATAGTGGGGGATTACCTTGATGAACTTGCCAGTTGTTCCACAGCATGAGCAGCGAAAACGAGAAGATCATCAATAGAATGGTGCGACGGATGTCCATGCGTGCCTAAATGTATAAAAAAAGCGAACCAGAGAAGGCTCGCAGTTTAGCGTTAATCTAGATGACAACGGTGTGAAGGTGCGCCACTGTCAGTGTTTTTAGAAACTATTTTTGAAGGGTGGGCAGGAACCGGGTCAAACCCACCTTGACACCAAGGATGACATCTCCCTAGGCGAGACAAGGCTAAGCCAGCACCTTTTAAAGACCCCCATGTCTGAATCGCCTCAATCGCGTAGCTTGAACAGGTTGGCGTAAACCGGCAGCTATTGCCTAGCCAGGGGCTCAAGAAAAACTTATATGCCCGTATCGGCATAATCAATAGAGCCTTTAGCATTGACTCGCCTTCACAAAATGCGCATCTGCCTCTTGACGTGCTGCCCGTTTAAGCGAGCTTAAACCTACCGCTTCGATACGTTTGTTCAACCGCACAACATAATCTGCGGGCGGCAAAGATAAACGGCAGGCGCGAAAGGCCTCGCGAACCACCCGTTTGAGTGCATTGCGTGTTGCGGCCTGCTGAGCAAAGCGCTTTGCCATCACTAAACCCAGACGGGCAATTGGAGGTGAAGAGGCCAATGGCTCAGTTGCCACATTCATCTTAGCGGTCAAAACGAAATAAACCCCACGAGCAACCCGACGACCAGACAAGGCCGCAGAAAACTCAGTGGGGCGGTGCAAACGCGCCGCCGTTGGAAACGTGGCGCTAGGCATCATGATAGTGTTATCGCGAGCGGGCGAAAGGCCCACAGGGTCAAAATGACTGATAAGTTGGCTGACTAGACGGCCAGACGCTTACGGCCTTTGGCGCGACGAGCGTTGATGACTGCGCGGCCACCGCGGGTTTTCATGCGCACGCGAAAGCCGTGAGTACGCTTACGACGGGTAACGGAAGGCTGGTAGGTACGTTTCATGATGAATGGCCCAACAAAGAGCGAAAAAGGTTTAGGATTATTCTGGAAAGCCCTCCATTTCATCAAAAAAACCGAACTTAGTCAAATGGTTAGGGCAAAACTTAGGGTAAATTGCCATCGCCCCTGTGGATAACCTTGGCTCTGACAGGGTAGAATCGGGGTTTACCTAGCGAGTCACATGAACCAGTTTTGGCAGTCCTGCGTCTTACATCTAGAGCAGGAGTTTCCTCCCCAGCAAATCAGCGCGTGGATACGCCCGCTGATACCGCTTGCCTTCGATGAAGCGCAGGCGTGCTTGCGTGTGTCTGCCCCAAATCGATTTAAGCTTGACTGGGTGCGTAAAAACTTTGCACATCAAATTGAAACCTTTGCTTCAACTTGGTACCAAAGACCCGTACATGTTTTGTTTGAGCTTCCTGCTCCAGAACAAGATCAACGAACGCAAAATGTGCCGGCCAATGTTCAACGTGACACCCTAAGCGGCCAAAAAGATTCACTCAAAGATTCGCTCGATGAACCGCCATCAAACAGGTTCACTGACCAGACGCCAGACGCGCCAGCTTCCACGTCAACCCAAGCAACGTCACCGACAGCGTCTTTTAATGGCGCCTCATTGGCCGCATCAGTGACTCCTCCCGCCGATGAGCGCTCACGCCTCAATGTCGAGCTCACCTTTGACAATTTTGTCACGGGTAAGGCGAATCAGCTCGCCCGAGCGGCCGCGTTACAAGTTGCAGAAAATCCAGGCACGTCCTACAACCCTCTGTTCCTATATGGTGGCGTTGGTTTGGGTAAAACCCATTTAATCCACGCAATCGGTAATGCGTTATCGGGATTAGGCAAGGGCGCGCGCGTCAGATATGTGCACGCCGATCAATACGTGTCAGACGTTGTAAAGGCCTACCAACGAAAAGCCTTTGATGATTTCAAGCGTTACTACCATTCGCTAGATCTTTTACTGATTGATGATATCCAGTTTTTTTCAGGCAAAAATCGTACCCAAGAAGAATTCTTTTACGCGTTCGAGGCGATGGTCGCTCAACGCAAACAAATTATCATTACAAGCGATACCTATCCAAAAGAGCTCTCGGGTATCGATACGCGGTTGATCTCGCGGTTTGACTCGGGCCTCACGGTTGCGATCGAGCCACCAGAGTTAGAGATGCGAGTCGCCATTTTGTTGCGAAAGGCTGAACAAGAAGGCGTGACCCTCCCCGAAGACGTGGCATTTTTTATTGCCAAACATTTGCGCAGCAACGTGCGTGAACTTGAGGGTGCACTCAAAAAAGTTGTGGCCTACGCGCGCTTTCATGGCCGAGAAGTCGCCAATGTTGACATCTGCAAAGACGCATTAAAAGACCTGTTGTCGGCCTCGAGTGGTCAAGTCACGGTTGAAAACATTCAAAAAACGGTTGCTGATTATTACAAAATGAAGGTCGCTGATATGTATTCAAAACGGCGACCTGCCAACATTGCGATGCCGCGTCAGGTCGCGATGTATTTAGCCAAAGAACTGACACAAAAAAGCTTGCCAGAAATTGGCGATCTGTTTGGTGGTCGCGATCACACCACCGTCTTACACGCGGTAAGAAAAATCACCGACCTACGCGCTAAACAAGCAGACTTTAACCATACGCTGCATGTGCTTGAACAAACTTTAAAGGGATAATCCATGCAACTTGTCCAGACCCCCCGTGACGCTTTACTTAAACCTCTATCGACGGTTGCCGGCATTGTTGAGCGGCGCCACACACTTCCTATTCTTGCGAATATCTTGGTACGCAAGCAAGCTGAAAGGGTATCGTTCATTGCAACAGACCTTGAAGTGCAAATTACGACGCATGCCGATTTTGGTATTGGAGCCGAAAGCGAGTCATTAACAGTCGCTGCCCGCAAACTGTTAGATATTTTGCGCGCACTGCCCGATACCGGAGACGTCAAGCTTTCAACGACGGGCGGCAAACTGGCCGTGCAAACAGGTAAAAGCCGCTTCTCATTACAGACACTTGCGGCCACCGAGTTTCCGACGATGACTCAGCCCGAGCGCTGGGACGTTTCATTGACGCTACCGCGCAAAACGCTTAAGCATTTATTTAATATGGCGCACTTTGCCATGGCACAACAAGACATCCGTTACTACTTGAACGGCATGCTGATGGTCTTTGAACCAGGTTTGCTGCGCGCGGTTGCCACCGATGGCCATCGACTGGCGCATAGCTCAACGCCTGTTGAGGGCGTACTGGCCAAACACGAAGTGATTGTGCCGCGTAAAACTGTGCTTGAAATGCAGCGGCTGCTCGATGATTCAGACGAGCCGGTTACAGTTGATGTGGCACCCGGTCAAATTCGTTTTTCCTTTGGACACGTTGAACTGGTTTCTAAATTGGTTGAGGGAAAGTTTCCAGACTTCAACCGCGTCATCCCCTCAAACTACACACGGCATTTTGATGTGTCGCGCGAAATCTTGCAGGGTTGCTTGCAGCGTGCGGCTATTTTGACGACAGACAAATTCCGTAGCGTTCGCTTGCAGTTGGGGCAGCATCTATTAAAAATTTCTTCAACCAACGCTGAACAAGAAGAAGCGCAAGAGGAAATCGACGTTGATTATGCACACGAGGCTTTAGACGTTGGTTTTAACGTCAGCTACTTGCTAGATTTTTTAGCCAACGTCAAAGCCGAAACGATTCGCTGGTCAGTCATGCCTGACGCGAACGCCTCAGCCCTTATTACTTTGCTTGATGACGAGACTTTTAAATACGTCGTCATGCCCATGCGGATTTAAAGAATGTCAGAAAACACGCAAGTACCTGGCCAAGCTCCTGAAGATATGGATGCGTATGGTGCCGATTCGATCAAAATGCTCAAAGGCCTTGAGGCGGTGCGTAAGCGTCCGGGCATGTATATCGGAGACACGTCTGATGGCACCGGTTTGCATCATATGGTGTTTGAGGTCGTTGATAATGCAATCGATGAATCGCTTGCAGGGCATTGCGACGATATCGTTGTTACGATCCATGGCGACAACTCAATTTCTGTTACCGATAATGGTCGAGGCATCCCGACTGATATCCATAAAGAGGATGAGTTTGCACGTAGCGCGGCTGAAATTGTTTTAACCGAGTTGCACGCCGGCGGTAAGTTTGACCAAAATTCGTACAAAGTATCGGGCGGCCTGCATGGCGTGGGCGTGTCGTGCGTCAATGCTTTGTCGTCGTGGCTGAAACTCACGATTCGTCGTAATGGCCAAGTGCATCAAATGGAGTTTCGTAAGGGTGAGCGCCTGGCTCCCTTGGCGGTCACGGGCCCAACCGAAATGCGCGGCACAGAGGTACATTTTTTAGCTGACACCGATATTTTTAATAACGTCGAGTACCACTACGAAATCCTGTCAAAGCGGTTGCGCGAACTTTCGTTTTTGAACAATGGCGTGAAGATTCGCCTGATTGATCAGCGCAACGGCAAAGAAGAAAACTTTGCGTTTTCGGGCGGCGTCAAAGGTTTTGTCGAATACATTAACCGCGGGAAAACGGTCTTGCACCCAAACGTGTTTTCGGTCAGTACAGAGTCGAACGCTGGTGGCACGATGGTGGGCGTCGAAGTTGCGATGCAATGGAATGATGGTTACAGCGAACAAGTACTCGCTTTTACCAACAACATCCCGCAGCGTGATGGCGGTACACATATGACGGGCTTGCGTGCAGCGATGACGCGCATCCTTAACAAGTACATTGGTGACAACGAGATGGCCAAGAAGGCCAAAGTTGAAACCACCGGCGACGATATGCGCGAAGGCTTGACTTGCGTCTTGTCGGTCAAAGTGCCTGAGCCTAAATTTAGTAGCCAAACTAAAGACAAGTTGGTTTCAAGCGAGGTGCGCCCGGCGGTTGAAGAAGCCGTCGCACGAACCTTAGAGACGTGGCTGCTTGAAAACCCAATCGATGCCAAGGCGCTGTGCGCCAAGGTGGTTGAAGCAGCGCGGGCGCGCGAAGCTGCGCGTAAGGCGCGTGAACTTACGCGTCGCAAGAGCGTGCTTGAAGGCGCGGGCCTACCCGGTAAGCTTGCCGACTGCCAAGAAAAAGACCCAGCGCTTTGTGAGCTGTATATCGTCGAGGGGGACTCGGCAGGTGGCTCTGCTAAGCAAGGGCGCGATCGAAAGTTTCAAGCGATTTTGCCGTTGCGCGGCAAAGTGTTGAACGTTGAAAAAGCGCGCTTTGACAAGCTGATTGCTAGCGAGCAAATCACAACACTGATCACGGCGCTTGGTACAAGCATTGGCCCAGATTTCAACGTTGATAAGTTGCGTTATCACCGCATCATTATCATGACCGATGCTGACGTTGATGGCGCGCATATTCGTACTTTGTTATTGACGTTGCTGTATCGGCAGATGCCACAGCTGGTTGAGCGCGGCTATATCTACATTGCACAACCGCCGCTTTATAAGATCAAGGCGGGTAAAGACGAACGGTATTTAAAAGACGAGGTTGAAGAGTCAAGCTATATGTTGACGCTCTCTCTTAAAGACGCCTCACTGGTACCGCAAGCAGGCGCCGACGCAATCTCAGGTGCTGCGCTGACCGAGTTGGCTAAACAATATGTGATGGCAGATGGCGTGATCGCGCGCTTGAGTCGCTTCATGGATGAGTCGACTTTGTCTGCGATCGTCGGCGGTGCAACCGTTGAGCTCGAGACGGATGAGTTGACCAAGGCTTCGGCGGTGCGCTTGCAAGCGGCACTTGAAGATCCTCTATTGCCGAATCAAGTTGAGGTGACGCCTGAGTATCATCAAGGGTCAGAGCGCTATCGCTTAATTGTTCGTCGCAAACATCACGGCAATGTGCGCGTGACGGTGCTTGATCCAGACTTTACGGGTGGTGCAGATTACGGTGTGCTGGCGCGTGCTGCGGCAACGTTTCAAGGGCTGGTTGGCAAGGGTGCAATGGTTGCGCGTGGTGAAGGAGACAAGCGCAAAGAAAGTATGGTTGCCGATTTTCGTGAAGCGATGCAATGGTTACGAGCCGAGGCTGAGCGCAATGTCACCAAGCAACGCTACAAGGGTTTGGGCGAGATGAATCCTTCGCAACTTTGGGAGACCACCATGGATCCTAAAGTGCGCCGTTTATTACGGGTTCAGATTGAAGACGCGATTGGTGCCGATCAGATCTTTACAACACTGATGGGTGATCATGTTGAACCACGTCGCGCTTTTATCGAAACGCATGCACTTCAGGCAGCAAATTTGGATGTGTAACTAAGCATCATCGTGTTGGTAAAAAAGGGCTGCGTCATACAGCCCTTTTTGTTTCAAAGACCCACTTTAAAAGAGGAACTTTATGTTTAATCGTGTAAAGCAAAAAACGGCGCAATACTTTTGCGCTTTGGTGTTGGCAACTGTAAGTACCTTAGCCGTTGCGGCGTATCCTGACCGAGCGTTGACGTTGATCGTGCCCTTTGCAGCGGGTGGCCCGACAGATGTCATGGCGCGTGTGGTGGCAGAGAGCTTATCTAAAGTGATGGGCCAACCGGTGATCGTTGAAAATACGCCAGGTGCTGGCGGTACAGTGGGCGGCACGCGTGCTTCGCGCGCTGCTGGTGACGGCTACACCATGCTGATTGGCAATGGTGGCACACTTGCCGTTAACGCCACGCTGTATAAAAACTTAAGCTATGACGTGCTCAAAGATTTTATTCCGATTGCGTCGATCGGCGACGCACCGCAAATTATCTCGGCACGTAAGGATTTTCCGGCAAATGGGCTTGACGAGTTTGCGGCCTACCTTAAGCAAAATGCGTCACGTTTGAATTTTGGTGCGGCGGGTGTGGGCTCTGGCACGTGGCTTGGTGGCCAGTTGATTAACGTCAATTTAGGCGTGAAGGTGAACGGCGTAAATTACCGGGGTGCGGGGCAAGCGGTGAATGATGTGATGGCCGGCCATATTGACTATATGGTTGAGAGCACGACGACCGCGGTTAAATACGTTAAATCTGGGCTGGTAAAGGGCGTGGTGGTATTACGGCCGAAACGCATCGCGGCGTTGCCTGATGTGCCTTCAGCGGGCGAGTCTGGGTTTCCAGATTTGTTGTATGACATCTGGAACATGATTCTGGTACCAAAAGGTACGCCGCCAGAGGTTGTAAAAAAATTAAATGAATCGCTCGTAAAGGCCCTTCAAACACCAGAGTTACGCACGCGTTTTGAGGCCGCCGGTATTGAAGATCCTCTACCAGTACAAAAGACCCCAGATGGTGCGCGCGCGTTGTTGGTGAGCGAAGTTGCGCGCTGGAGACCGTTGATTCTTGATCTGGGCGCTACGCCTGAATAAACATGCTCGGGTTGCGCATAGCAGGCCACCCTATCCTAATTAGAGCGGCCTGCCATACACCCAAGCTCTGAGGTTCAATCGTTCTCCATAGCCTACCAAACATGACAACCTCACTTTCGAGTTTCTTTTGTCCCTCCACGATTTATATGGGGGTGGGTGCATCAGAAAAAATAACAGAAATCGTTACGAAGCTGGCCTGTCGGCGTATGTTTGTGGCGCTTGATGGGGCGCTGTTGAAAAGCGATTTCTACGCGCAGATAGAAAACTTGTTAAAGGCGGCGGGCGTTCAGAACGCGGTCTTTACTGACATTGAACCCGATCCAAGTGCGCATACGGTGCAGAAGGCGTTTGCTGTGTGCCAAGCCCATGAGGCGACGGCGATTTTAGCCATTGGCGGCGGCAGTACGATTGACGTTGCTAAAGCGGTTGGGATTTTAGCTACCAATGGCGGGCGAATTCACGACTATGAGGGAATTGATAAATTTAGTATTGCTCCGCTACCCTTAATCGCGATCCCTACGACTGCGGGGACCGGTTCTGAAGTTTCGGGTTCGTGTGTGATTACTGACACTGAAAAAAATCTCAAGATGTCAATTCGACACGCCGCATTAAATCCGGCCGTGTTTGCAATACTTGACCCCTTAGCGTTGCGTACTGTGCCAGCCCACGTTGCTGCGCACTCTGGCATCGACGCGTTCGTGCATGCGTTTGAATCTTATGTTTCGTTGCAGACAAATTTAATTACCGATGCCATTAATCTTCAGGCGATCGAATTGTTGGCGTCAAACATTCGGCCGTTTGTTGCGAATCGAGGCAATCTTGAGGCGGGGCTCAATATGTTGTGTGGCTCGGCGCTTGCCGGGATGACGTTTGGACAAACGGGTTTAGGTAACGTGCATTGCATGGCGCGGTTTATAGGTGCGCAGTTTCATTTGTCGCACGGCTTATCAAACGCGCTGTGCCTGCCGCATGTGGCGCGTTTTAATTTGGCGGCGAATCCACAAAAATTTGCGCGTGTCGCGATTGCGATGGGGCGCCCGGTTCAGCAATGGCCAACGCTTGACGCCGCGCAAGCTGCGGTTCAGGCTATTGAAGCCATGTGTTTGGATTTAGGTATTCCGCCTCGGCTCAGGGATGTTGGTGTGACCGAAGATACCTTTGAGGAAATGGCGCAGCTATGCACGCTAGCGAATTACAACCGCTGGAATCCGCGCCATACGACGACCGCAGATTTTCGAGCGTTGTTTGACAGAGCGTTTTAACGAATATTGAACTCACCAAGGGGAGCTGGCTTCCCATAAGACAGGGTGATTTTTTTCTTTGGCTCGCCGTAACAGATCAAGCAAAGGAAATGCCCGCTGACGTAGACCGACGGGTCTGGTGATGGGATCCTTTGGCGCATCATCTTCATCATCCTCGTTAGGCGGTGGCGTCAATGCAATCGCTCGCTCGAGCGTGTCAATGGTTTGCGCCATGTGCTCTGGCATGAACACACCTCTGACCGGCAAGTCTACGCCGTCGAGTTTGCCCATAATCTGCAGAATCGGTTTGGCATGTTGCGACAGCATCAAAATATCTGCGCCTGCTTTACTACTAAAAGTGACTAGCATCGTAGTTTTCCTTATGGATCAAAGCGTCCTGCGCTGAGGCTTTTTCACCCTCATTGCTACAAGCTTACTCTTTTGTGCCACAGGTAGAAAACCGATGCGATTTTGGTTGATCGGAGCATTGTTATTTTTATTAAAAGCCGCATGTGCAGAGGGTTCGTTATGCCAAGTTACAGAACTGGGTAACCCGTGCCAGCAAGGTGGTGTTGCAACCTTAGGTCGCGCGGATAGTAGCCCGAACCATGGCATCGGCAACCCGGTTGATCGACGCAATGGAAATAAATATCAACGTGATACGGACCTGCCCAGTTTAGTCAGCGCACCGGGCCTTGAGTTGGTGAGGCACTACAACGCTATGGATCCTCGAGAGGGTGCCTTAGGGCGAGGTTGGTCGTGGTCGTATGACACGCGACTGTATTGGATGGGTGCGCACCTACAGGTGCTGCAGGCGGATGGTAGCCGCTTGGCCTTTCAATGCGATCAGGCACTGCGTTGTGTTGGACGAGCGCGTGAGGATGGTGTGATTACGCGCAAGGGGCAAGGCTGGCAGTGGCAGTGGCTGTTTGGAAAGTGCTTGCGCTTTGATGAGCCCGGCCGCTTGATTGGTTGGTCGTTTGTAGAGGCGAACAAGCGCGGTCGATTACAAGGTCCTTGTCGTGAGGCGCTTGCTGTGCGTATTGTGCGGCATCAGGCACCGTCGAAATGGCACGGTGAGCTTGACCGTGTGACAGATACGCGTACCAATCAGAGTTTGTATTTCAGTTATGCTTCGACGCTTACGCCGCAATCCATATCGCTGACAGCACCAACAACGATAAACCAAACAACGGTCAGTCAAACAACGACACCAGTATCCCCTCCCAAAAAAGCCCCACAAGCGCACACTGCAACACAAGCAGCCTCACAAACTGCGGCCGCACAAACAACCAGCATACAAGCGCGCACTACACAAAAATCTGCACTACCAAGAACAACGAAGCTCGAAGCACAGGGGGCACTCGTTGCCGTTGAGTCACCGCTCGGTATTTTTCGCTATGTCTATGGACCTAACGGTTTAGCCGCAGTGATTCGTCCCGATGGGATGCGTCGTCGCTATCATCACGAGGCGGTTTTACAGGCCGGCCATATGCATGCCGTGACTGGCATCTCGCTTATCAATCATACGGGGTCGCAGGTGCTGCGAACACATACGTGGCAGTATGACCGAGCGGGTCGAGTGCAGAAATTTGCCGCGGGCGCGCCAGAGTTACTTCTGGCAGGATTGCCAACCGCCTTGTCTGATTCGGCGCTTGGACTTGCGATTGAACAAGATGCGCGACACGTGATCCGGCGCCTATCCTTTAATGGCAAAGGATGGCCAGGCTTACGTCTCTGGTTTGATGTGTCTGGACACTTAACGCAATGGCACAGTCGGGGTGTTGCGACTGAGCGCCTTGAGTATCAGTTGCAAAGGCCTGTGGATCGACACCATGGGGCTTCGCAAAGCGAACGGCCCTCGCCGCATGCGCATTTAGTCTTGCGAAAATTTGGCGAGCAAGATCTTTGGCGGTGGGATTTTGATTCGTTTGGAAGAGTGCGAAGTTTCAAAGCGCGCTCGAACTTTGCGGAACCTATCGATGTGCGCATAGCCTGGCGAGGCAGACATCCAGCGGTGATTGCACACCCTGAAGAAACGCAGCATTGGCGCTTTAATTTGCGCGGCGACTTACGTGAGCGAGTCGTGTTTCGACCAACAGTGGGCACGGGCCTGTTTAAGATGCTTCGCCCTGAATGGAGTTATCGCGAGGCATTTACGTACGATGCGCAGGGTCGACGCTTAACGCACATGCTGCCAGAAGGGGGAGTGTTGCGCTATCACTGGTCGCCTACAAGCTTGCAAGCGGTTGAGTGGGAAGATACCGCCGGGCGTCGGCAGAAGGTTGTAGAGATCGGCGCGAATGGGCTTGTACATGGCAACGGCCTGTTAACCATCAGGCAAATGGCCACCTCTCAGACAAGCAAGCGTCAGGCGCCGAGGCTTGAGCAACTGCTGGTGTATCAACCCGTAACGCGCTTGCCCCTCTATCGACATCAAGTCGCTACCAATCAGCACGCACGGCTCACCCACGAGCGCATGACCCTGCTCGGACAAACCCGAGACACCCGCTATGGCTATGACGTTGAGCAACGCATGCGCTGGCATCGCAGTTGGTCGTCCGCTGAAAAGCAGACGTCGGCCCGAGAGTATGCATGGCGTTTGACAGGCGCAGCGCGTCAAACGATCGTGCGTGATGCAACCGGGTTACCGACACGTGTGGATCGTTTTGTGGTGCGCTATAACGCGCAGCGCCGCCTGACGAGTGCGGTTCAACAGCGCGAGGCGGGCGAGGCAGTCAGCTATGGCTACAACGCGCTGGGCGAACAAATCTGGCGCGAAGATCAGCACGGGCGTACGCAGTTTTTGTATGACCAGCAAAAGATGGTGGCACAAGCCTACGAAAGCAAGAGTGGACTGCGCGTGAAGCGACGCTTTATCTACTTACAGCAGGTGCCGATCGGGCTGATTGAATACGGCACTGACGTGACCCAGGCTAGCCTTTATTTTTTTCATACTGACGCGGTGGGGTTGCCCCAGCTGCTCACCGACGCTCGGCAAACGGTTCGTTGGCATGCCACCTACAGCCCTCTTGGTGAGTTACTCGAGCAGCACCACGACCTAGGAAAAGATTTTGTCCAACCGTTGCGCTTACCGGGGCAAGTGGCAGACCCACTGACCGGCTGGCATGATAACTATCAAAGAACCTACGACCCGCGCTGGGGGCATTACCTTGAGCCTGATCCGTTAGGACCCATCCCGGGTAACAGTCAGTACGGGTATGCTGAGCAGCAACCGCGGCGCTACGTTGACCCTCTTGGCCTATTGCTGTTTGCCTTTGATGGCACTGGCAATAGCCCAGCGTCGCAAACCAATGTTTGGCTATTTGCCGGGCAATATCAAGACGGGGCTGTGAAATATATCGAAGGCCCAGCGGGCGATCTTGAAACAGGTAGCGCTAAGCATGCCACGGATGCGGCGGTGGCGTGGTCTGGCGGCAGCCGTGTCGATCAGCAGTGGGAGCGCTGGCTCAATGCGATTGCTTTGCAAAGAGAGGGTGCACCGGCGCTTGCTCTAGATCTGGTGGGATTTTCGCGTGGGGCAGCGCTTGCACGGCACTTTGGTAACCGAGTGGCGCAGCATACCCGCGATGGTCGGTTCTGGTTACAACACCCGCAACGTGGTGTCTTATCGAGTTGTGTAGACCTACGCTTCATGGGCTTATTTGATACGGTGGCGCAGTTCAATGTGCTGGGTGCCGGCAATGCAGCGTTTGATCTTACGATTGCGCCGGCCTGGAAGTGGGTGGCGCATGCGGTGGCACTGCACGAGCACCGGTGGCTGTTTCCGTTGACTTCGGCGCGTGGCACGCAGGTGGGTGGCAATGTTGTTGAGCGCGCCTTTGTTGGGGCGCATGCTGATATTGGCGGTGGCTACCTAACCCGACAGGCCTCGCCTGGCTCGACCCCGGGTGACTTATCTCAGGTGGCCTTGGCGTGGATGCATTGGCAGGCGAAGGCCGCGGGTGTGCCGCTTGGGGCCGGGCCTACGCCAACCTCGGTGACGCGACCAATTGTGCACGATGAGCGGGCGGTATTTGCCCGAACCATGCAGAGCGGTGACCGCCGAGTGAACCAGCCAGACGGCCGCCTTTGGGTGAATTACCAAGAGCACGCCCCAACAATGGGTGCAGAGGTACGCCGGCAAGTAGAGTCGTTGCTTGCTCGCAAGCCGCCGCTCTTGCCGCAGGCCTCCGACGCGGTTGGATGGGTTGACATGCCACGCTATACAAAATGGTTGCGCGACGAGGTCGGTTGGCCCTGGGACTAAGCGCATTTCAGGCTATGATTTGAGACTTCAACTTGTCGTGTTTTTAAGCCCATGCTGCCCGAGCAACACCAGACCATTATTTCTTGTTTGCAGGCCGCCGTGGCAAGCATTTTGCCCGAGGCCAATCCTGTTATTTTGCTAGAGCGCCCGAAGGTTGCGGCGCATGGCGATATTGCCACGAATGTTGCGATGCAATTGGCCAAGCCCGCAAAACGCAACCCCCGTGAGCTTGCGCAGCAGATCGTTGACGCACTGATGGCAAACCCACTTGCGACAGCAGTGGTGGCGGGCGCCGAGTTAGCTGGCCCTGGCTTTATTAATTTGCGTTTAACCCATGCAGCGCGTATCGCTGTGTTGACGGCAATCTCTGAGCAAGGTTCAACGTTTGGTCGCGCCTCGCGCAACGAGCAAAAGGTGTTGGTCGAATTCGTCTCTGCTAACCCGACAGGGCCCTTGCATGTGGGCCATGCCAGGCAAGCAGCACTAGGCGATGCATTGTGCCGCCTGTTTGACGCAAGTGGTTTTCAAGTGAGCCGCGAGTTTTATTACAACGACGCGGGCAATCAGATCCACAACCTTGCGTTAAGTGTGCAGGCGCGAGGCCAAGGCTTAAGCCCTGATGATGCGGCGTACCCTGCCGAGGGCTACAAGGGCGATTACATCAGCGATATCGCCAAAGATTTTTTGGCACAGGCAACCGTTAGCGCAAGCGACGGCGAACCCGTGTCGGCAAGCGGCGATCTTGCTGACTTAGACAACGTTCGCCGTTTTGCGGTGGCGTATCTTAGACGCGAACAAGATTTTGATTTGCAAGCCTTTGGCTTGGCCTTCGATCATTATTATCTTGAAAGCTCGCTCTACACTTCTGGGCGTGTTGAGCAAACCGTGCAGCAGTTGGTTGCGTCAGGCCACACCTACGAAAGCGAAGGCGCGTTGTGGTTGCGCACCACCGAACTGGGTACGGGTGACGACAAAGATCGCGTGATGCGTAAGTCAGAGGGTGGCTACACGTACTTTGTGCCAGATATTGCCTACCATGTCACAAAATGGCAGCGCGGTTATACCCGTGCCATCAATATTCAAGGCAGTGATCATCACGGTACCGTCGCGCGGGTGCGTGCTGGTTTACAGGCGCTGTCCTTGGGTATCCCCGCTGATTACCCCGCCTATATTTTGCACAAGATGGTGAAAGTGATGCGCGGGGGTGTTGAGGTCAAGATTTCAAAACGCGCGGGTAGTTATGTCACGCTGCAAGATTTGATCGAATGGGTCGGGCGCGATGCCGTTCGTTTCTTTTTGATTCAACGGCGGGCCGACACCGAGTTTGTTTTTGACGTTGATTTAGCGCGTTCAAAAAGTGAAGAAAACCCGGTTTATTACATTCAGTATGCTCATGCGCGAATTTGTTCGATGCTGCTGCAGGCGACTCTGAGCGCGCAAGAGTTAAGCGCGGCTGATAGTGCCTGCTTAGTTGCACCGACAGAAATCGCGCTGATGCAGCGCCTGGCCGAGTTTCCGGCGCTGGTGTCTCAAGCTGCGCTTGACCTGTCACCGCATCTTGTGGCGTTTTGGCTGCGTGATTGTGCGGCAGATTTTCACGGTTGGTATAACGCTGAGCGCGTCTTGGTAGATGAGATTGCGTTAAAGCAGGCGCGCCTACGGCTGGCCGATGCCACGCGTCAAGTGATTGCAAACGGCCTGGCCTTGTTGGGCGTCTCTGCGCCCGAACGGATGTAAGATCACATTCATGGTTAAACGTAAATCTTCTGGTGGTGGAAGCACGCTCTACGGGGTGTTAGCTGGGCTATTGATTGGATTGATTGCGGCGGCGGCTGTTGCGTTTTACGTGATTAAGTCTCCGATGCCGTTTGTCGATAAGGCGAGTCGTTCGCCCGAAGCCTCGGGTACGGTTGATCCTCGTAACGCCCCGGATCCGAATGCGGGCCTAGGCGGACGTGGTACGGGGCCCGTCACCGAACCAAGTTCACCTGACCAACCGACCGGAGAAATTGCCGGGACGTCGTCGCGCCCAGCGGCAGCACCCGACGCACTGGGTGCACTGATCGCGACGTTAACGCCATCTCCATCTTCTTCTTCCCAGCCAAGCCAGGCGCGCCCATCGACGCGTGCTGAGCCCGCGCCGTCGGTACCTGCAGCCAGCTCGGCGTCAACCTCAACATCAAGCGGCTCGACAACTGCAGCAAGTGGTCCTTATTTTCTGCAAGTTGGTTCGTTTAGAGTGCTCGAAGATGCCGAAGCCTTACGGGCAAAAATTTTGTTGATGGGCATGTCGGTTGAAATACAGCGGGCAGAGGTCAATGGCTTACAGGTCAATCGTGTGAGAGTTGGTCCGTTTGCTCGCATCGACGATATGAATCAGACGCGTACACGACTCGGGCAAGAAAAAATCCCGACAGCCGTGGTGCGACAGTAAGGTAGTTTGACGAGTTTAATTATTCAGGATGAGCAAGAGATGAAGATAGCTTTGTTGGTACGAACACTTGGCGTATTGATGGCGGCAACGACGCTGTTTTTTTCGGCTCCCGGGTTGACGCAAGGGACACCGGCCGCAGCAAAGGCACGTTACCTTGAGGTGAGTCCGGTGCAGCCCACCGAGCCAGGCAAAACTGAAGTTCTAGAGTTTTTTTCATACGCGTGTTCTCATTGCGCGGTACTTGAGCCGCTGCTAGAAAAATGGATAAAAAAAGTTCCGTCTGATGTGATTGTTAAGCGCGTGCCGGTGGCCTTTAATGCCAGCATGAAGCCGTTGCAGCAACTCTATTATTCGCTTGAGGCACTCGACCGCTTAGATTTACACGGCAAAATTTTTAACGCGATCCACGAAGAAAAAAAACGCCTATTTACCAAGCCAGAAATCGTAGCGTGGGTCGCCTCGCAAGGGGTTGATCGCGCAAAATTTGAAAGCGTGTTTGACTCGTTTGGTGTGGTGTCAAAAAGCGGCCGCGCCGATCAGCTTGTAGGTGCGTACAAGGTTCAGGGCACCCCCTCAATGGCTGTGGGTGGTCGCTTTTTAACCTCGCCTTCAGAGGCGGGTGGTTACCAAGAAACGATTGACGTCACTGATATTTTGATCAGAAAGCTACGTGCAAAATAAACAAAACGCTTTACGAAGTTGAAAGAAAAAGCAGCGCAATAGCGCTGCTTTTTTACGTGCGCTTGTCCTATGAGCGTGAGACCGGATCTAGGTTGCTTTGTGGGTAGCTTGTAACCCACGCAGCTTAGTGCGGCGCGCCGTAAGTTAGCTAAGTGTTCAGGCTCACAAACTGAGGAGCTATGCCCCCTGAATCACATAAAACGTGATCACGTGAGCAAACTGGTCGCGATACGTTTTTGCCTCTTGCGACAGAGGCGAGTCATACCAAGCCAGCGCTTTTTCGTAGCTTTCAAACTCGATCATGACACGACGACGCTCGTCAGAGGGGCCTGTCTTAATTGTCACGGCGCCGCCGCGCACCAAAAATTTGCCGCCAAACTCAGCGACCGCAGCCGTTGAGCGAACTTGATATTGATTTTTGAAGTTTTCTGGATCGCGCACGACCAGTTCAACGAAGACATAGCCTTTGGGTGAGCTCATAAAAATCCTTTTTTTAGTTGCGTTGAATTTTGCTAAAAGCCTGAGTCAGGTCTTCGATCAGATCGCGCGGCGACTCAAGGCCAATGTGCAGGCGAATCAGGGCGTGGTCCTTGCCCTTCCAGTAGGCGTGATTGGCAAGCACCGCCGGATTGACCCACTGCACGAGACTTTCAAAACCGCCCCACGAAAAACCAATACCGAACAAGGTTAGGGCATCGACAAAAGGCTTGGCGGCGAGTGCCGAGCAGTTCAGCTCAATCGCCAACATACCGTTTGCACCAGTGCAGTCGCGCTGCCACAACGCATGGCCTGGGTCTTTATGCCAGGCTGGGTCAAAGATGCGTACGACTTCGGGACGAGAGTCTAAAAACGTAGAGACCTCGTGGGTGTTACGGGCGTGCTGGGCCATACGCACCGCCATCGTTTTGACACCACGCAACGATAGCCACGCATCATCGGCGCTAAGCGAATTACCAAGTGCGTACTGAGTCGCGTGAATACGCGCAGCAATTTTTTCATCTTTGACAATGATGGCGCCCAACATGACATCAGAGTGGCCTGCAATATATTTAGTACCGGCCACAACCGAGACATCGGCACCGAGGGTGAGCGGCTTATAAATGTAGCCTGAACCCCAGGTGTTGTCGGTTGCCAAAATCAAGCCATGCTGCTGCGCGATCTTTGATAGCGCGGGCATGTCGAGCATTTCAAATAGCAACGAACCTGGCGACTCAACATAAATCATTTTAGTGTTGGGCTGCACGAGCTCAGAGATTTGATCTTGGCTTGAGAAGTAAGTGATCGAGATACCCAGGCGTTGTAATAAGGTTTGATCGACTGTACGTACTGGGCCATAAACGCAGTCAGACACGAGCATATGATCGCCCGTGCTGAGCAGAGCCAGAAAGGCAATGCTGATGGCTGACAGGCCAGAGGGCGCAAGCACGCAATAGCTGCCCCCCTCAAGCTGCATGAAGACTTCTTCAAGGGCGCGGTGCGTATCGAGCCCAGCGATACCGTACGTCACTACCCGCTCGCCCGCCGCACGCTTGGTAAGGGCACGGTCGAGCACCTCGAGATTTTTAAAGCGAACGGTGCTGGTACGTATCGCGGGGATGCTGACGGGCGCTGTGCCGGTAACGGGATCGAACTCGGCGGCGCCAATATGCAGCAGGCGGGTATCCAGATGATGAGTAGCCAAAATAAATCCTTAATCAAGGTCAAGCGAGAGACTGACTTTTTTGAGTAAACCGTATGATGCCATCGGCGCACAGTTCGCGGGTAAGCTTTTCTTCAAAATAAAGGGCATGCAAGTGCGCTGCCGCCTCGCCCATCGCGAAAGTGGTTTGGTGCAAATCGAGTTTGCGCTTAAACATCAGTGGCAAGATATCGGTGGTCGATTGAGGTACCGCACAAGCGGTATAGACCTCTGCCAAGCGGTCGGCGTGATGCGTGTGTTGCTGCGCGGTACGTACGTGCAAGCCAGTGAAGGGGCGCCCGTGCGAGGGCAACACCAGGGTGTCGTCTGGCAGGTGGTCGTAAGCATGTAACGAGTTTAGATAGAGAGGCAGAGGGTTGCCCATGGGCTCGTAATCAAACACGCTGATGTTGGTTGAGATTCGGGGCAACACCATATCCCCCGAAATCAAAACCTTTTTGTCATCGCAATACAGGGACATATGTTCGGGTGCGTGACCGTAGCCGGCAATCGCGCTCCAGAGGTGTCCGTTGATGCGAAAGGTTGAGCCGTGCATGATACGCACGAACGCGGGCGGCACGCGGGGAACCATCCCTGGATAGTGCGAGGCGCGTCCGCGAATTTGTTGAATCGAGTCAGGGTCAACCATGCCGTGGCGCATAAGATGCTGTGCGGTGCGCTCGCCGCCGGTTGCACCGCCATCTGTGCGTGCAGACCAGGCCTGAGCGGTCATGTAGTCGGTCATGCTGATGTGTATCGGGACATTCCAACGCTCGCATAACCAATAGGCTAGGCCGATGTGATCGGGATGCATGTGTGTGACGATGAGGCGCAGCACAGGCAGACCGTCAAGCTGGGTGCGAAAAATATCGTCCCAAAGTGTTTTGGTTTGGTCGCTGCTAATGCCGCAATCGACAATGGTCCAGCCCTCTTTGCCGTCGATCTTGTCGCGCAAGAGCCATAGGTTGATGTGATCGAGTGCGAACGGCAGCGGCATTCTGAGCCAGCGTACGCCGGGAGCGACTTCGAGAGTGAGCCCTGCGCTAGGCAGTGCGTCACCCAAGGGGTATTGCAGTTGAAGTTCAAGGGGGTTCATCGGTACTCTGTCTCCGAGCTTGACGGTATGATCACAGCATCATAATGTGCAATGACGCTTACGTAAACGTAAACTAAGCGTTCAGACGGGAGACGACAGTGAACTTGCCAGGCTTGAATTTCGAATTAGGTGAAGACATCGACATGTTGCGTGACGCTGTGCGCAATTTCGCACAGCGCGAAATCGCACCCCTGGCCGCACAAACCGATCGCGACGATCAGTTTCCGATGCACTTGTGGCAAAAAATGGGCGAGCTTGGCCTGATGGGGATGACCGTTAGCGAAGAGTACGGTGGTACCAATATGGGCTACTTGGCACACATGATCGTGATGGAAGAAATCTCTCGCGCCAGTGCGTCGATTGGCCTGTCTTATGGCGCCCATTCAAACCTGTGCGTGAATCAAATCCACCGTAATGGCAGCGTGGCACAAAAGAAAAGATACCTGCCCCAGTTACTCACGGGCGAGCATATTGGGGCGCTCGCGATGAGCGAGCCCGGGGCCGGCTCGGATGTGGTGAGTATGAAGCTGCGCGCCACACCCAAGGGATCCGACTACGTCTTGAACGGCACCAAAATGTGGATCACTAACGGCCCTGACGCCGATACCTTGGTGGTGTATGCCAAGACGGATCCCGAGGCGAACGCACGCGGCGTAACGGCTTTTTTAGTAGAAAAAGGCATGCCGGGCTTTAGCATCGCGCAACAGCTTGATAAGCTTGGCATGCGCGGCAGCCACACGGGCGAACTGTTGTTTGAAGACTGTTTGATTCCTGGCGATCACGTGCTAGGCGAAGTCAATGGTGGTGTACGTGTACTAATGAGTGGCTTGGATTACGAACGCGCTGTTTTAGCCGCAGGGCCGATTGGCATCATGCAAGCCGTGATGGATCAGGTGATCCCCTACATCCACGATCGCAAGCAGTTTGGCCAGTCGATTGGTGAGTTTCAATTGATTCAGGGCAAAGTCGCGGATATGTACACGACCTTGCAAGCGAGCCGCGCTTTTTGTTATACGGTTGGCAAGAATCTTGACAAGTTGGGCTCAGAACACGTGCGCCAAATACGCAAAGACTGCGCCGCAGTGATTTTGTATTGCGCTGAAAAAGCCACTTGGATGGCGGGCGAGGGCATACAGATCTTTGGTGGTAATGGGTATATCAATGATTACCCGTTAGGTCGCTATTGGCGTGATGCCAAGCTGTATGAAATTGGCGCAGGCACAAGTGAGATTCGCCGCATGCTGATCGGCCGCGAGCTCTTTAACGAAACAATTTGATATCCTCCCCGCTCTAAAGAGCGGGAATTCCTACGGCGCTAAGAGAACAACTTACAAGGTCAAAGGTCGAGAGACATGCCAAAAATTGAATCCCTGATCAACACGCGCTCTCCAGAGTTTGCGCAAAATACGTTGGCGATGCAGGCGCAGATTGATGATTTGCAAAAGCAGTTAGAGCAAACCGCGCTAGGCGGCACCGAGCAGGCGCGTCAAAAGCACGTGGGTCGGGGTAAGTTGTTGCCACGTGATCGCGTCGAGCAGCTGCTTGATCCCGGCACACCTTTTTTAGAGCTTTCGCCCCTTGCTGCGCACGGCCTCTACAACAATGAGTCTCCGGGCGCTGGCCTGATTACAGGCATTGGTCGTATCTCGGGTATCGAGTGCGTGATCGTATGCAACGACGCAACGGTGAAGGGCGGCACCTACTACCCATTAACAGTCAAAAAGCATTTGCGCGCTCAAGAGATCGCACAGCAAAATAATTTGCCTTGTGTGTATCTGGTGGATTCGGGCGGCGCAAACTTGCCGCGTCAAGAAGACGTGTTTCCGGATCGCGATCATTTTGGCCGAATCTTTTTTAATCAAGCCAATATGTCGGCCCAGGGCATCGCACAAATCGCTGTTGTGATGGGCTCGTGCACTGCAGGTGGCGCCTATGTGCCCGCCATGAGTGACGAGTCGATTATTGTGCGCAATCAAGGCACTATCTTTCTAGGTGGGCCACCGCTCGTCAAAGCGGCGACCGGAGAAATCGTTTCAACCGAGGATCTTGGTGGCGGTGATGTGCACACGCGTTTATCTGGTGTTGCGGATCATCTTGCTGCGAATGATTACCATGCGCTGGCGCTTGCGCGCGATGCGGTGGGGCGCTTAAATCGCATCAAGCCAACGCAGTTGGCGTTGAAAAAAAGCGTACCACCGGCTTACAACATGCACGAGGTAAATGGCATTGTGCCGGCCGATACGCGTAAACCGTATGACGTGCGTGAGATCATCGCCCGCATCGTCGATGGCTCTGAGTTTGACGAATTCAAAGCGCGGTTTGGCACGACGCTGGTGACGGGCTTTGCGCATATCGAGGGCATGCCCGTTGGCATCGTTGCGAACAACGGTATCTTGTTTTCAGAGTCGGCACAAAAGGGCGCACACTTTATTGAGCTTTGCGGCCAACGAAAAATCCCGCTCGTGTTTTTGCAAAATATTACTGGCTTTATGGTGGGCCGCAAATACGAAAACGAAGGGATCGCTCGACACGGCGCTAAGTTGGTCACCGCGGTGTCGACGGTTGCGGTACCAAAGTTCACCGTCATTATCGGTGGATCGTTTGGGGCCGGTAACTATGGCATGTGCGGCCGAGCTTTTTCGCCACGACTATTGGTGATGTGGCCCAACGCGCGCATTTCAGTGATGGGTGGCGAGCAGGCAGCGAGTGTGTTGGCAACACTTAAGCGCGAAGCTGTTGAAGCGAAAGGCGCGCAATGGTCGGCCGATGAAGAAAACGAATTTAAAACGCCGATTCGCGAGCAATACGAACGTGAAGGGCATCCGTACTATGCCACCGCGCGCCTGTGGGATGACGGCGTGATTCAGCCCTCGGATACGCGCCGTGTCTTGGCGCTTGGCTTGTCTGCTGCATTAAACGCACCGATTGCTGACACACGCTTTGGCGTGTTTCGCATGTGAACGTTGGATCAAGGAGCTATTGTGTTTACAACGTTATTGATTGCCAATCGTGGAGAAATTGCTTGCCGTGTGGCTGCAACAGCACGCCGCTTGGGGATCCGAACCATTGCGGTGTATTCGGATGCCGATGCGGGTGCCAAGCATGTCGTCAGTTGCGACGCAGCGGTGCACATTGGTGCGTCGGCCGCGCGCGAAAGTTATTTAAAAAGCGAAACGATTTTGCAGGCAGCGCTTGCACAGGGCGCGCAAGCGATTCATCCGGGGTACGGATTTTTATCTGAAAATTCTGAGTTTGCGAGCGCGTGTGCAAAAGCCGGGATCAGTTTTGTCGGACCTCCTGCGTCTGCGATCGCGGCGATGGGAAGCAAGTCGGCCTCAAAGACCTTGATGGAAAAGGCCGGAGTGCCGTTGGTGCCCGGGTATCACGGCGATAACCAAGATGCTGAGTTTTTAAAGCAGCAAGCAGATTTAATTGGCTACCCCGTCATGATTAAAGCGAGCGCGGGTGGTGGTGGTAAGGGGATGCGGGTCGTGACGAGCGCTGACGAATTTGCCAGTGCCCTGGCCTCGTGCAAGCGTGAATCTGCCTCGAGCTTTGACGATGACCGTGTGTTGATTGAGCGTTATGTGCAAAAGCCGCGCCATATCGAAATTCAAGTGTTTGCTGATACGCACGGCAACGCAGTCTATTTGTTTGAGCGCGATTGTTCAGTGCAGCGTCGTCATCAAAAAGTCATTGAAGAGGCCCCAGCGCCTGGCATGACTGAAGAGCGACGCCGTGCGATGGGCGAAGCTGCTGTTGCCGCGGCACGTGCCGTGAACTATGTGGGTGCAGGTACCGTTGAGTTTATTGTTGAGCCAAGCGGCCGTTTTTATTTCATGGAGATGAACACGCGTCTGCAGGTTGAACATCCTGTCACCGAGATGGTCACGGGGCTTGATTTGGTTGAGTGGCAATTGCGTGTGGCGAGTGGCGAAGCCTTGCCCTTGACGCAAGAGCAACTGACGCGCTGTGGTCACTCGATTGAAGCGCGCATTTATGCAGAGAATCCAGACAAAAACTTTTTACCTTCGGTAGGTACCTTAGCGTACCTTGCCTTGCCCCCGCACACGGCGTTTAGCAATGCCGATATTCGGGTGGATGGCGGTGTACGCATGGGCGATACGATTTCGCCGTTTTACGACCCGATGATTGCGAAACTCATTGTGTGGGGCGCTGACCGTGATCAGGCGCGCGCGCGGATGGTGCAGGCGCTGGCGCAGACGCAGGTGGTAGGTGTACACACCAACGTTGCGTTTCTGACGCGACTGATGACGGACCAGGCCTTTGCCGCAGGTGACTTGGATACTGGGTTGATCGAGCAGCAGCGTGCGACATTGTTACCGCCGCCCGCACCCGCTAGCCACGAGGCGCTGGCGTTTGCTGTGGCTGCGTTGTTGCTCTGTGAAACCGCGGCCGTGTCGGATGACGACCCTTGGGCACGCACAGACGGTTGGCGCTTGAATGGTTTATTTCGGCGTGCGTTCAACTGGGTGGATCAAGAGGGTGCCCGTAGTTGTGTGTTGCATCGCCAAGGCATAGAACAAGTGCTTGAAATGGATGGCGAGCGCTACGCGTTTGGTTGGCGCTCGGCCAAGGGCGGCAATACGGCTAAGAAAGGCAATACGGCCAAGAATCACAACACGGGCAAGGATGACAACACGGCCAAGGATGACAACACCCCAGCCTTGAACATTGAACTGATGTTAGGTCGTTTGACTGTCTCTGGCACCGTGGTGCGGCGGGGCGACCGCTTTGATGTCTTTTCGTCGGGTGCGATGAGCCCACTTTTACTGAAAGACCCACTAAAGCACGCGGCTGACGGACAGTCTGAGCCGGCGGGTGGCTTAACGGCACCGATGCCTGGCAAGGTAATTGCCGTGCATGTCGCGGTGGGTGACAAGGTCAAGCGCGGGCAGGCATTGTTGGTGATGGAGGCCATGAAAATGGAGCACACGATTGCGGCACCGGGTGAGGGCACGGTCAAAGAATTGCTTTACGGTGTTGGAGATCAAGTGGCGGAGGGCGCAGCGCTGATCACCCTAGGCTGAATAGGGTTTTGATACGGCCGGTGAATGGTGAACGGTATTTGAAAATAAATTTAATTGTCGGACTTGTCGTGGCAAAGTTTTTGGCGTAGAGTCAAACTACTTGGTCGGGTGCCCCCTAACCCGGCCAGCAACAGGAGCCCGTCTTTATGTTTGACATTCTGGTTTACCTGTTCGAGAACTACTACACCCCCGAGGCCTGTCCGTCGGCGGATGTGTTGGCAAAGCGCCTTGCTGCGGCGGGCTTTGAGCACACCGATATTGACGACGCGT
>CAMEAW010000015.1 GCA_945911685.1 Bordetella parapertussis | reverse complement strand
CCGATTCAGCCCCTGTATGTCCGGGTGGTCGAGAAGGGCGCGGATGGCCGCATCACCAATAAGTTAGTCGGTAAAGTGTTTGATTCGTACCAAGACGTCTACGTGGGCGAATGCAAAAAGTAAGTCGCTTGGCTCGGCAAAAGGTACCTCGATGAGCGGCACACTGATTGCCGAGCAATTGCTCAATGGCTTGCAGTTTGGTTTGATGCTGTTTTTGATTGCGGCAGGCCTGACGTTGGTGTTTGGGATTTTAGATATCTTGAACGTGGCGCATGGCTCGCTGTATATGGCGGGTGCCTATGTCGCCGCGCAAACCATGCAAGTCACGGGCTCGTTTGTGGCAGCCGTGTTGATGGCTGCTGTGATTACAGGCCTAGTTGGTTTGGTGCTTGAGCTGGTGTTGGTGCGTAAGCTGGTGGTGCGCGATCATTTGGCGCAGGTGCTTGGCACTTTCGCGGTGATATTGATTGCGAATGATGTCGTCAAAATGATCTGGGGCCCAGCGCCCGTGATGATGAACATGCCTGCTTCACTCGCAGGGCCCGTGAGTCTGTCACCTGATTTTCTTTATCCCGCCTATCGGTTGCTCATTATTGCCGTTGGCTTAGCGGTGGCGCTTGGGTTGTATCTGTTTGTGACCCGAACACGTGCTGGTGTGTTGGTGCGTGCTGGTGCCTCGAATCGACAGATGGCGACTTTGATGGGCGTGCGCGTGCCTTTGCTATTTATGGGCGTGTTCGTGTTGGGGGCGGTGCTGGCAGCGCTGGCAGGTGCCTTGCTCGGGCCGATCACGGCCATCCAGGCGGGCATGGGCGAACAAATCCTGATCTTGGTCTTGGTGTGTATCGTGATTGGCGGAATCGGTTCGATGCGTGGCGCGTTTGTCGGCGCGTTGCTCGTAGGTTTTGTTGACACCGCAGGTCGGGCTTTTTTGCCGACCTTGCTTAAACTATTTTTTTCTCCGGCGGTGGCCTCAAGTGTGGGTCCGACGCTCGCAGCGATTTCGATTTATATCTTGATGGCAGTGGTGCTGGTGTTTAGACCGGCGGGTTTGTTTCCGGCGCGCGGCTAATGAATAAGTACTTAAGCTCCGCTTGGTTGCCTCTCGGAAGCTTGCTGTTGCTGGTACTGTTTCCGTTGATTGCACCTTTGTTTGATCTTGGCTTTTACGTCTCATTTGTGCGGCGCGTGTTGATCTACGCCTTAGCCGCCAGTAGTTTGAATTTTATTTTGGGTTATGGCGGTATGGTTGCACTGGGTCACGCCGCTTTTTTTGGCGCCGGTGCCTACGTGGTGGCGATTTTATCTGCGCAGGGCTATAGCCAGGCGATCCTTGTTTGGCCCTTGGCGATGCTAGTGGCGGGGGCCTTAGCCTTGTTGATTGGCGCAATTTCGCTGCGCACGCGCGGTGTGTATTTCATCATGATCACGCTGGCCTTTGCGCAGATGGTCTTTTATCTCTTTATTTCGTTACGTCAGTATGGTGGCGAAGATGGCATCAATCTTTTGGCTCCGTCTACCCTACCCACTTTGAACTTGAGCAACGATACGCAGTTTTATTATCTAGTCTTAGGTATCGTCGCCGCATCCCTGTGGCTGATGCACTGTATGGTGAACTCGCGGTTTGGGCGGGCCTTGCAAGGGATTCGCGAAAACGAAACGCGCATGCAGGCGTTGGGTTATCCGGTGTTGCAAATCAAGTTAGTGGCCTTTGTATTTGCCGGTGCGTTGGCGGGCTTGGCGGGTGCCTTGCTAGCTAACCATAATTTATTCGTGTCCCCAAGTTTGATGCACTGGACAGCCTCAGCCAATCTCATCATTATGGTCATTGTGGGTGGTATCGGTTTGCGTTTTGGCGGGGTGGTCGGTGCAGCAGTGATGTTGCTACTTGAAGAGTTTTTGCGGCTCTATACCGAGTATTGGCATTTGCCAATGGGTGTTTTGCTCTTGGTCATTGTGTTGTTCGCCCCACGCGGTTTGGCGGGTATCTTTTTGCGGCGCACGACATGACTACGATGTCTGCGCTTACGCCAGCGCTTGTCGCGACTCAACTCTCTAAGTGCTATGGCGCGTTGCAGGCCTGCGATCAAGTGTCGCTGACAGTATTGCCTGGAGAGATTCATGCGCTGATCGGCCCGAATGGTGCGGGTAAATCGACCTTGATCAATGTCTTATCGGGCGCCGTCGCCGCGGATAGCGGCAGCTTGTTAATCAATGGGCGCGACGTGACGCGCACTTCGATGCAGCAACGGGTCGTGGCTGGCTTAGCGCGCTCTTATCAAATCACCAATATTTTTCAAACCAGCTCGGTGATGGATAACTTGTTGATCGCCGTGCAAGCGCAGCAAGGCAGTCAGTTTAGTTTTCTGCGTTCACGCGACCGTGATACGGCTTTGGTTCAAGCCGCACAGGCCTTGGCACTCGAGTGCTCAATTGATGTGTCCTTATGGAATTTGCCTGCAGGGACGCTGCCGCATGGAGAACAACGCAAGCTCGAGTTTGCGTTGGCTTGGGCGGCACGCCCCTCGGTGTTGCTGTTGGACGAGCCCATGGCGGGCATGGGGCCCGATGAAACTTTGCGACTAACCGAATTGATTGATTCGTTGCGTGGCCGCGCAGCAATGCTTTTGGTTGAACATGATATGCAAGCGGTATTTCGCTTGGCCGACCGCATCTCAGTGCTGGTGTACGGCCGCATCATCGCGACAGGCACGCCCGAAGAGATTCGGCTGAACGATGCTGTACGTCAAGCCTACCTGGGTGACGAGGGCACGCAGGAGGCCTTACGATGCTAAGTATTAAAAATATTCAAAGCGGTTATGGCTTAAGCCAGGTGTTATTTGATGTGTCGTTTGAGATCGCTGCTGGCGAAGTGGTGGCCTTGTTAGGCCGCAACGGTATGGGCAAATCGACCCTGGTGCGTACACTCTTTGGTCAGCTTGCCTTGCAAGCAGGGTCGTTGGAAGTCGACGGGCAAGATATTCGCGGTTGGTCAACCGACCGTATCGCGCGCTTAGGGTTGGCGATTGTGCCTGAGGGGCGACAGTGTTTTCCTAATCTGACGGTACGCGAACATTTAACGGCCTTTGCCGCGCAACGCAATGCGGCTTCAGTGCAACAGTGGGATGCTGAGCGGGTGTTCGCGATGTTTCCGCGCTTGCGTGAGCGTGCAGGCAACATGGGTAATCAACTGTCGGGCGGCGAGCAGCAAATGCTGGCGATTGGCCGCGCGCTGGTGACCAACCCGCGTTTGCTGGTGCTCGATGAGGCGACTGAAGGCCTGGCACCTTTGGTGCGCGAAGAGATCTGGCAGTGCTTGGCGCGTTTGCGCCAAGAAGGACAAACGATCTTGGTGATTGATAAGTACGTTGAGCGGCTGATTAAACTAGCCGATCGCCACGTCATTCTTGAGCGCGGAAGCGTCGTGTGGCAAGGCAGCTCGGCCGCCCTAAACGCAGATCGTGCCCTGTGGGTACGGTATCTCGGCGTTTAAGTCGCCTTCGCGAGTTTTGCAAATACTCTGTCAGCAGCAGCCACTGTGGCGGCAATGACGTCATCAGTGTGAGTGGCTGAGACAAAGCCTGCCTCGTACGCTGAAGGTGCAAAGTACACACCTTCGTCGAGCATGGCATGAAAAAAGACTTTGAACATGTCGGTGTTGCTGGCTGAGACTTCAGCGAGGGTGGTCGGGACGGTGTTTGAAAAGTACATGCCAAACATACCGCCTTCTGAATCGGCGCAAAAGGCAATGCCGTGCTTGCGTGCGGCAGCGGTTAAACCCTCTGTCAGCCTGCGCGTGCGGGCTGCAAGGTCTTCATAGAAGCCAGGTTTACTGAGCAATTTAAGCGTGGTGATACCCGCTGCGACGGCGACCGGATTGCCCGATAAGGTTCCGGCTTGATAGACGCCACCAAGAGGTGCAATGTTTTTCATGATTGCAGCGCTAGCACCGAACGCGCCAATTGGCATGCCGCCGCCAATCACCTTGGCCAAGGTGGTGATGTCGGGTTTGATACCCGTTAAGCCTTGCACGCCTTGTGGCCCCACCCGAAAGCCCGTCATGACTTCATCAAAAATCAATAATGCGCCATGCGCGGTGCATTCGCTGCGCAGGGTTTCAAGAAAGCCCGCGATCGGCTTGATCATGTTCATATTGCCAGCTATCGGCTCAACGATGATGCACGCAATCTCTTTGCCATGCGTGGCGAAGGCGGCTTTGACGCCAGCGATATCGTTGTAATCCAACACGATGGTATGGGCGACAAATTCGGGTGGCACCCCAGCAGAAGTCGGATCGCCGCCAGCGGTGAGCAAGCCAGAGCCCGCCTTGACCAGAAGGCTGTCTGCATGGCCGTGATAACAGCCTTCAAACTTAATGATCTTGTTGCGGCCGGTGGCGCCACGCGCCAGGCGAATCGCTGTCATGGTGGCTTCGGTACCTGAGCTGACTAAACGCACCTGTTCAAAAGAAGGCATGCGAGCGATCAGCATTTCAGCGATTTCAATCTCGGCTTCGGTGGGGGCGCCATACGACAGGCCGTGAACCGCTGCATCTTGTACCGCTTTGACGACTTCAGGATGCGCGTGACCTAGGATGGCTGGGCCCCAGGAGCCGATGTAATCAATGTAGCGTTTGTCTTCGGCATCCCAAAAATACGGGCCCTGGGCGCGCGCGACAAAACGTGGTGTGCCACCGACCGAGCGAAAAGCGCGCACGGGTGAATTGACGCCGCCAGGGATGCTGCGACAGGCGCGTTCAAAAAGTTCAGCGTTGCGAGACATTGAGATAGATCCGCCTAAACAAAAGAAGAAAAGGGTTGCGAGAGAGCGCGTGCTGCGGCTTCGATATCGGGTGCCATAAATAAACTGCCGATGACGGCGATTGAGTCGGCACCGGCCAGCGCTAAGCCCCGTGCGTGTTGGGGGCCGATACCGCCGATGGCGACCACGGCAGGCCGGGGGTTGACATACTGTACGCACAGGGTGCGCCCCTCGCCCAAGACCGATAGCGGTGCTGGCGGTGCAAGGGGCTTGGTTTGCGAGGCATACATCGCCCCAAACGCGATATAGGCGACGTCATACTGCAGCAGCTCTTGCGCAAGCTGTGGTTTGGCGTAACACGACACGCCTAACAGCATCTCGGGGCCAATCTCGCCACGCACCATGGCTACGGGGTCGTCGTGCTGCCCCAAGTGGATTCCATCGGCCTTTAACTCAAGCGCTAAGCGCCAGTCATCATTGATGAAAAAGGTGACGCCGAGTTGGCGGCACAGTGTTGCGAGGCCTTGCGCTAACTCTTTGCGCAGGCCGCGATCGGGCGATTTATGCCGAAATTGCAAAGCACGCATGCCGCCACGGGCAGCGGCACTTACGGCTTGTTCAAGTGTGTGGGCGTCGTTCCATTCGGGTGTCACGCCATACAGCCCAGACGGAAACCGTAGTGCCTTGTTTGTTGTGTGCAGAGCGCTCATCGTTTAAGCCCCAAGAGTAAGACGGCGGGCGATACGGTTGCCCATGCCTGGTTGAAACGATTGCGCGGCCGCGCGCTCGGCATGGGTACAGGCTTGTCGGGCAGCTTCGGGTACTTCTAGGCCTTGAGCCAGTAGGGTGGCCAGCGCTGTCGCGATCAGGCCTGCGGTTTCTCGCAGCCGCTCTGGCGGGGCAATCCAAGGCCAGGTAATCGTTGCGTTTTGTGGTCCGATCAGGGTGTTGACTTGGTGCCCCGGGCGTTGTTGATGACCGATCACTAGCACCCAGCCTGCGCCGATTGCCTGCAAGGCTTGCGGCCCTGTTGTTTGCCCCGAGGCCTCGAGCAAATCTTCGGTCACCCATTGGGCCAGGCGCTTGCCATCTACGACCACTACTTGTGCCTGAGGCACCAGCAGTTCTATGACCGCACCGACCAAGTCTTGCACCTCGTCATCGTCTTCTGAGACCTCTTCCGTGTCGACTTCTTGTTGGCCAAGATGCAGCACCATCGGGACTTGGCTGTAGTCTGCCGCAATCTGCGCCACGGCGCTGGCGGCCTCAACCGAGGATAATTGTCCGACTTTGATCGCTTGCACGGGGATATCTTCAAGCAGACAGCGCGCCTGATCGTCAATTTGCTCGGCCGGACAGGGCAAAACGGCTTCGGTATCGGCGCTGTCTTGAATCGTAACGGCTGTCAGGGTGGCCAACGCGTGACCGTTCAGGGCTGCGCAAGTGATCGCGTCGGCAGGCAGTCCATCTGAGCCGGTGGGGTCAAAAGGGCCAAAGATCAGAACAATCGAGGTCGAATTTGGAGGATTCATGTCAAAAAGGCAGGCAATAAACAGACAGCGAGTGGTTGGTTTCGGTAAGATTGACCCCATTGTATGAGAACAACCGTTTTTGCCCCCCTGTTATTGATGACGAACGGGGCTTAATTTAAAGAGAGAGCTATGCGTACTTGGATGTGTTTGATTTGCGGTTGGATCTATGACGAAGAGTCTGGCTTGCCTGAAGAGGGCATTGCTGCGGGTACCAAGTGGGAGGATGTCCCCCCGAATTGGGTTTGCCCAGAGTGCGGCGCACGTAAAGAAGATTTTGAAATGATGGAAGTCTAAGTATTTTTAAAAAGGCACGCATTGATGATACAAGACCCAAAAATCACTCAAGAGAGACCGTCAGAGTTTGCCATTGACCTGTCCAACCAGTTTTTAATGGCCATGCCGGGTATGGTCGGCGGCGAATTAGCCGGGACCGTGATCTACGTCTGTGAGCATGGGCCTAAGGGGGCCTTGGGCTTGGTCATTAATCGTCCGACCGATCTGTCATTAAGTAGCCTGCTCGAAAAAATCGACCTCAAGCTCGAAATTAGTCCGTTTCAGACGGACACTGTTTTTTTTGGTGGGCCGGTGCAAACGGACCGAGGGTTTGTGTTGCATACGCCTTTGGGCGACTACAACTCAAGTATCAAACTTGGCCCGCTGGCGCTCACGACCTCACGCGACGTGTTGCAAGAGGTGGCCTCGGGCAAAGGGCCTGAAAAACTGTTGGTGACGCTCGGGTACGCGGGTTGGGGGGCAGGGCAGCTTGAAAACGAGTTGGCGCAAAATGCGTGGCTCAATGTTGCCGCTGACATCAATGTTATTTTTTCAACACCACCTGAACAGCGCTACCCGGCAGCCCTAAAGTTGTTGGGCATTGACCCCATCATGCTCACCGGCGCGGCGGGGCATGCCTGAAGAAACACTTCTGGCGTTTGACTATGGGGCCAAAAAATTAGGCGTCGCGCTAGGTAATACGCTGCTCAAGCAGGCTCGGCCCTTGGATTTGATTCTCGAGCCGACCCGAGATGGGCGTTTTGCTCGAATCGAGGCCTTGCTTAAAACCTGGCAACCCGAGCGCTTGGTGGTGGGCTTGGCCTTGGCAACCGATGGTTCTGAGCAGTACGCCTCGCAACACTGTAGACGCTTTGCCCGTCAGCTTGAAGGCCGCTTCGGGCTACCCGTTGTACTGGTCGACGAACGGGGCTCAAGCGTTGAGGCCCAGAAAATAACCGGCAATGCGCCCGACGACGCCGTCGCAGCGGCTATTATTCTGCAACGCTATTTTGATGCGCACCCCTAAGGCCCGCCCCTATGTCACAACAGCCGCCCGTCTATACCCCTGACACCTTGCCAGACGCCGAGATACTCTACGCGACCTTGCTGACCGAAGTCAGGCAAATCGTACAGGCGCTGCCGATTCAGCAAGTGCATTTGGTCGGGATTCACTCTGGCGGTGCCTGGCTTGCGGCCCGACTGCACCGCGATCTCAAGCTGGTGCAACCGTATGGCACGCTCGACATCAGTTTTTATCGCGACGATTTTGACAAGATCGGCCTACACAGCCAGGTGTTGCCCTCTGAGATTTCTTTTCCGGTCACCGACAAACATTTGATTTTGATTGATGATGTGCTCTACACCGGTCGCACGATACGCGCGGCCATGCACGAACTGTTTGACTATGGCCGCCCGGCCTCGATTTGCCTCGCTGTCTTGGTCGATCGCGGCGGCCGCGAACTACCGATTGCTGCGGTGGCGGTGGGTGGCGTGGTGTCACCTGCGCCGGCGGGCACCTTAGTGTTGTCGCAAACCGAAGCAGGTACGCTTGTGTTGACGACCGAAGCCAAGGAGAATTAATGCGTAATCCTCAACTCAATCGCCACGGCGAGCTGACGCATCTGATTACGACCGAGGGCTTACCGCGCGCGATCTTGACGCATATATTAGATACGGCTCAAACCTTCGTGCCGCTCGCTGACCGCGATGTCAAAAAAGTGCCCTTGCTGCGCGGAAAAAGCGTCTTCAATCTGTTTTTCGAAAATTCAACGCGTACCCGCACCACTTTTGAAATTGCTGCAAAGCGTTTGTCAGCGGATGTCTTTAATTTAAATATCAATGTTTCTTCTGCGGCCAAAGGCGAGACTTTGCTGGATACCATCGCTAACCTATCGGCGATGCAAGCCGATCTGTTTGTGGTGCGTCACGAGGCCAGTGGCGCACCGTACTTGATCGCGCAGCACGTGGCGCCTCATGTGCATGTGGTCAACGCCGGGGATGGGCGCCATGCCCACCCGACGCAAGCTTTATTAGATATGTACACCATCCGGCATTTCAAAAAAGATTTTTCAAACCTGACGGTGGCGGTGGTGGGCGATGTGCTGCATTCGCGCGTGGCCCGCTCAAATATCCATGCCTTAACAACACTCGGGGTGGCCGAGGTGCGGGCGATTGCACCCTTAACCTTGCTGCCAAGCGGCTTAGATCAAATGGGCGTGCGTGTGTTTACCGACATGCGTGAAGGTTTAAAAGGCGCAGATGTGATTATCATGCTGCGATTGCAGAGTGAGCGTATGCGTGGCGCCCTGTTGCCCTCATCGCACGAATACTTCAAACATTACGGGTTGACCGAAGAAAAACTGGCGCTCGCTAAGCCCGACTGTATCGTGATGCATCCAGGCCCGATGAATCGGGGTGTTGAAATTGATTCGGCGGTGGCCGACGGCAAACAGTCTGTGATCTTGAATCAAGTCACCTTCGGCATCGCAGTGCGAATGGCCGTGATGAGTATTGTTGCCGGAGCCTCCGCATGAAGCTACAGATCAAAAATGGTCGAGTCATTGATCCTGCGAACGGTGTGGACCGCGTGGCCGATGTGTTTATCAGCGATGGGGTCATCGTTTCGCTCGGCACAGCACCCGCGGGCTTCAAGGCCGAGCGCGTGATTGACGCCACCGATAAACTTGTATTGCCGGGGTTAGTGGATTTGTCGGCGCGCTTGCGCGAACCTGGGTTTGAATACCGCGGCACGCTCGAGTGTGAAATGCGCGCGGCGCTCGCCGGGGGCATCACCAGTTTAGTCTTGCCGCCTGATACCGATCCAACGCTCGATGAACCGGGCTTGGTCGAAATGCTGAAGCATCGTGCTCGGCAGTTGGATCAAGTGAATCTGTATCCGCTAGGGGCGATGACAGTCGGCCTTAAGGGCGAGGTCATCACCGAGATGGCCGAACTGACCGAAGCGGGTTGCGTGGCGTTTTCACAGGCCGATACGCCGATTTTGGATACGAATGTTTTGTTGCGCGCCATGCAGTACGCGCGTACGTTTGACTTCATGTTGTGGTTGCGTGCGCAAGATCCCTGGTTGTCGGGTTCGGGTGTTGCAGCCAGCGGCGCGTATGCGTCGCGATTGGGTTTGCCTGGCATACCCGTGCAAGCCGAAACCGTTGCGCTCAATACTCTTTTTGAGTTGCAGCGCACGTGCGGCGTGCGGTTGCACATTTGCAGGGTGTCGTCGGCAGCTGGCATTGAATTAGTGCGTGCCGCCAAGCGCGAAGGCTTACCCGTGACCTGCGATGTGTCGGCAAACCATGTGCATTTAACCGACGTCGATATTGGCTACTACGACAGCAATTTTCGCTTGGATCCGCCACTACGCGGGCAACGTGATCGCGAAGCGATTCGCGCGGCGTTGGCAGACGGCACCATCGATGTCGTGTGTTCAGACCATACGCCCGTTGATGATGACGGCAAGATGTTGCCTTTCGCCGAAGCCGAGCCGGGTGCAACAGGGCTTGAGCTTTTGCTCTCGCTGACGTTGAAATGGGCAACCGAGGCCAAGGTCGCTTTACCTGAGGCGCTTGCACGGGTCACGAGTGGCCCGGGTCGCGTGCTTGCAGGCGCCTCGGCTCAAGCCGCGCTCGCTGGGCAAATCGGTGTCGGCGCCCCTGCTGACCTTTGCGTGGTAGACCCGAAGGCTTACTGGCAAGTGAACCGAGAATCCCTGCTCAGCCAAAGTCAGCACACGCCGTTTTTAGGGATGGAGTTGCCCGGTAAAGTTTGCTTGACAGTCGTGCGCGGCCAAGTGGCTTGGGAGCTTGCTGGTTGAAGGTCACGCGGTTCACGCTGCGCGCGAGTCTAGTCACTTTTTGGATCCTGTGTGGTCTCTTGATCATTGCACTCACGTACCCCTGGATTGGTTTGTCTGGGCGGCTTTGGGCAAAAAAATACTGGTCGAAGATCTTGCTGGCGTTGTGCGGTGTGCGCGTGACCCAACGGGGTACACCTATTTTGCAAGGCGGCGTACTGTGGGTAGTGAACCATATCTCGTGGCTCGATATTTTTGTGTTGAATTGCGTGCGTGCCACGGCGTTTGTTGCTAAAAGCGAAATCAGACATTGGCCGTTAATAGGATGGCTTGCCGCCGGCGCAGGCACTATTTTTATTGAACGTGCCTCGCGGCATGCGGTGCATAAAGTTGGCCATGCGATGCAGGCGCACTTTGCACGCGAGCAGGCTGTGGGCTTGTTTCCTGAGGGCACAACGTCATCGGGCTTTGATTTGTTACCTTTTTACGCCAATCTGTTTGAACCCGCACGCAAAGCGGCTACGCGCATTCAACCCGTGGCCTTGCTGTATTTTCATCTGGGGCGGCGCAGTGACTTAGCCGCCTTTGTAGGCGAGCAGACCTTGCTCGAAAGCTTATGGTGCGTGTTGAGCGCCAGCGGCTTGTCGATCGAGATTCATTTTTTGCCGTTGATCGCACAGGTCAACCAGCCAGACCTGCCAACTCGCGCCGAACTTGCCCGAGTTGCGCGTCAGTCTCTAAGCGAAGTAGTATCGAAAAACAACTGAGGCGCGCCGCCGTGGTTCATTTGTTACACCACGTTGACCACGACTCAGTTGCGGTCGTGTACTGTTTTTCAAATAAGTTGCGACCTTGCACCTCAAGTGTAGCGCTTAGGCGCCCTGGCACCTTGGGTGCGCACGCAAGCGTGGATATACCCCTAGCGCATTACTTGAAAAGATCTTTTGTTTTTGCGAGAGATCTGCACACGGCGAGGCGTCGATATAGCGCTTGGTGTCATCAAAATAAAAATTGGTGAGCGGATCAATCCCTTGCACAGCCCCCACGGTTTCTGAGGCAAACAAAACGTTCTTGGTCGGGATCACTTTTAATAAAAGATCGATACCTGGCTGGTGATATACGCAGGTATCAAAGTACACGTTGTTTAAAACCTTTTGCTCAAGCGGTGGCAACCCCATGTCTTGCGCAAGCCCGCGATAACGACCCCAGTGGTAAGGCGCTGCGCCACCGCCATGCGGGATAATAAATTTAAGCGTCGGAAAATCTTTAAAAATATCCGAGGTCATAAATTGCACAAACGCGGTGGTATCGCCGTTGATGTAATGCGTGGCCACCGCATTGAAATGTGGATTGCATGAGCCGCTGACGTGAATCATCGCAGGTATATCAAGCGCCACCATTTTTTCGTAGAGCGGATACCACCATTTTTTATCCCACAGCGGCGGGTCGCCCCAGTGTCCGCCCGTGGGATCGGGATTGATGTTGGCGCCGATAAAACCGTACTCGTTGATACAGCGCTCAAGCTCTTCAAAGACGCGCGCCCCAGGTGCAACGCCAGGCGCCTGAGGCAGCTGGCAGACCCCGACAAAGTTATCGGGATACATCTTACAGACGCGATCAATGAGCGCGTTGTTGTAGCGTGCCCATACGACATTGGTATCTTCGTTGCCGCGGTGGTGATCCATCGCCACCGCCTTAGGTGAAAAGATCGTTAAGTCGATGCCACGCTCGCGCATAATGCGTAATTGATTGTTATCGATACCGTCACGGATCTCGGCGTCTGTGACGGCCGGTGGGGGCGCAGTAGGTGCGCGGCCGGTTCGGTCGTACTCGGCGATCTGCTCTGCACGAAACTTAGCAACTTGGGGCGGCGCTGTCGTGAAATGGCCGTGAACATCAATAATCATAATGAGTGATTCTTTTATCTATGAAGCCTTTGTTATATTCTAAGTCCGACAGGGTGGCAACAGGTTTTGCATTGGCGTTTGCGGCACAGGTGTCAACCTTCTGCTGACAAAATCGCTTGGCGATACCCCGCCCGTTAAGCTAAAACCGAAGCAACTGATCAAAGAGATAAAGACATGGCAGACTGGAACGACCCCAACACCCAAGCCTGGATTGACCAGCATGAGAGTCGTGCGGTGCGTCATTCAGTCGATGTGGGTGATCACCAGGTGAGCTGGCGGCAATATGGCGACGCCTCAAATGAACCTTTGCTCTTGATACACGGCGGTCACGGCAGCTGGATGCACTGGGCACGTAATATCGACGTGCTTTCTGAAAAATTCTCGCTGTTTGTGGTGGATCTGCCTGGTTATGGCGATTCAAGTGATCCGCTGTTTGGCGAGTTTGGCGATTTGTTGACGGTGACTGAGCAAAGCATTACACAGTTGCTTGGTGCCAATACGCCGTTTCAGCTTTCAGGTTTTTCTTTTGGCGGTTTGGTTTCAGCCAACCTAGCGGCCCGCGGCATGCCGGTTAAAAGTTTGGCGATACTCGGGCCCGGCGGCCATGGTGGGCCACGACGCGAACGCGGCAAATTGGTGAACTGGAAGCGCGCTGTAGGCGACGAAGAACTGCGCGAGGCGATGCGTTTTAATTTATGGGCGCACATGTTGTACGCCGACGAAGCGATTGATCCGTTTGCGCTCGACATTCACACCTATTCGTGTGTGCAAACCAGATTTCGCAGTCGCGGGATTTCAGGGCGTGATTTATTGGGGCCTGCGCTTGACGATTACAGCGGTCAAGCCTTGATTGTGTGGGGTGAGCATGACATTACCTGTGACCCCGAATATTTGATGGCGAACATGATTGAGCCGCACGCCAATCGCAAAGGCCTCATCTTGCCTGAGATTGGCCACTGGGTGCAATACGAAGCGCCCGAGCAAACTAACGCGATCCTGCTTGATTGGTTTAAGTAAAAATAGTTAATCGCCGCTAGGCGCAAGGCTCTGCGGGCATGCGATGCGCACGGTACGACGGTCTTGCAGCCTGACTGCCGTAAGTTCTCCGCCCCACACGCAACCGGTATCCAGACAGATTGCGTTGTCGCGCAGCATGAGGTTTAACGTCGACCAATGGCCAAATACCACGGTGACATCCTGCGTTGCGCGGCCTTTGACATCAAACCAGGGCATCAAGTCGCCTTGGTTTGGCTCTGGTGCGGCCTTTAGGGACAGCGCCATGCGCCCTTTGCTGGTACACATACGCAGTCGCGTCAGCGCGTTAATGATCACACGCAGTCGCTTACTGCCAGCGTGCCCGTCTTTCCAGTGATCGGGCTCGTTGCCATACATTTTTTCTAGGCTCTTGCGCCAATTGGGGCTGCGCAAGGCTTGTTCGACTTCATTCGCTAGCAACAGTGTTTTTTGCACATCCCATTTTGGCAATACGCCAGCGTGAACCATTAAATGACCAAGCTCATAGTGCGCCAGCGGACGCCAACGCAGCCAGTTGATCAGCTCTTCGCTGTCGGGCGCCTCGAGAATTTCGTGTAGCGTATCGTTTTTGCCCAAGCGTCTAACCCCTGCTGCGACGGCGAGCAGGTGCAGATCGTGATTGCCCAAAATGGCCACGCTACGTTCTTCAAGCGCCATCAAGCGCCTCAAGGTGGCGAGCGACTGCGAGCCGCGGTTCACCAAGTCACCGGCAAACCAAAACCGTGCCAGTGGCTCTTGTGCGATTTCAGGATGCGCCAGCAACTCGTCAAGTGATGAGCAGCAGCCTTGAATATCGCCAACCATCCAGATGCTACGCATACTCATGCCGTTGATTTGCGACCTAACCAAACCCCAAAGGTTTTGCTAATGATGGCGTTACGGTGCTCCATGGCCGTGATGGCGATAAGTGCCAGCACCATGGCCCCAATATTGGGTAGCAAGGCCGTGACAACCGGTGGCCATTTATAGAGCAGCCCCACGTTGAGTGCGAGTTGGTTAATCATAAAAAAGCCTGTGCCTAACAAGATGCCCAGAAAGACCTTGGCACCGACCCCACCTCGGCGCGTTTGCATAAAGCCAATGGGTGCCGCGATCGTTAACATCACCACCAGTGTGAAGGGATAGGCAAGTTTGCGCCACACCGCCACCACCTGACGGTCGGATTGCAATTGATTGCGGTCAAGATACTGGATGTAATCATGCAAGGCTTTGAGTGTCATACGCTCTGGCGTCAGGATACGGGCCACCAAGCGTTCGGCAGTGAGCGTGGTTTCAACTTGACGGGTGGCAAACGTTTCTTTGACTACGACCGGCCGTTCAGACACCTTGGCGTCTGCCAGAACGTTTTTGGTTTCGGGTGAGATGCGCGTTTCGATCACATTTTGCATGATCAACTGCCCGTCAATAAAGCGCGCGGATTCGGCTGTTGACATTAGCGACAAGGCTGTGCCGTCTGGAAATTCGTAGAGGCGCAAATTAGCAGCGTTACCCGAGGCGAGCAGGCTACCAATATTAATGACGCGCGTGCCGCCGTTTTCGGTGGGTTCTTTGAACCAATAGCCGCTTGCCAGGCGTCCGCCCTCAACGCGACCTCGCATCAGAAGATTAGCTTCGCTACTTTTGATTTCGGCGATCGGGGTGATGACCTCTGAGAGTACGGTGGCCCCGAGCACAATCGGAATAGAAATCAGCCACAGCATTTTGAGTAAGCCCATGCCACTCACACCCGAGACGCGCAAAATCACAAGCTCGTTACGTTGCGCCAAGCCTGCGAGCGCCAAAATAGCGCCGATGAGCAGACCGATGGGTAATAGGTCATAGAGCCGAGTCGGGATCGAAAGTGCCTGGAGGTAAAACAAGGCAACAAGCGGAAACTTGGCGCTCACGCTGTCGAGTTCGTCGACTAAGGTGAAAAACATGAACAAGCCCATCAGGGCGAGCAGCACCACAGCAGTGGAGCGATAAATTTCACGGGCGAGGTAACGGCGGGCTGTACGCATAGGATTAGTTTAAACCCCAAGGCAGTCTGGTACGTTCAGAATGCGGCAGTTTATTTTTTGGCAGAGGCATGCGTGATGAGCGGGCGTAGAGGCTTAAGGCTTTTTTGAGCGTGAGGCATCAAGCTCGGTGCGAATCAGACGCAATACGCTGTCGGTTTCTGGTCGCACGCCGTGCCATAAGTAGAAACTTTCAGCGGCTTGCCCGACCAACATGCCTAAGCCATCATGCGATTGTTGCGCGCCATCGGCTTGCGCTTGACGCATAAATGCAGTGGGTTGGGCGCCGTACATCAAGTCGTATGCGCAGCCGCCCGCCGCGTAAAGCCCCGAGGGCACTGCGGGCGCCGCGTCACTTAAGCTGCTTGCGCTGGCATTGAGTACCAGATCCCAACCCTGCGCCGAGGCTGCTTGCTCAAGGCTGCCGGCCGACAGGCTGTCGGGCGTGGGCACGTGCTCATGTGGCCAGGCGTCAATGAGTGCGTGCGCACGCTCAGGGGTACGGTTGACGATGCGCAAATGCGCGCAGCCCGCATTCAGTAATGGGCCAATGACGCCACGCGCTGCACCACCTGCGCCGATCATTAAGATACGCGCGTCTTTCAGCGGCAGCCCCAGGCGTTGTAAGTCTGAGACTAAGCCCACGCCATCAGTGTTGCAGCCATGCAAGACGCCGTCTTGAAGCCAAAGCGTGTTGACGGCCTGCGCTAAGGCGGCCCGTACGCTGAGATGCTCGCGGGCGATTTGCCAAGCTTCAAGCTTGAAGGGGACCGTGACGTTTAAGCCTTTGCCACCTTGCGCAAAAAAGCGCGTCACCGTGGGCACAAATTGATTGAGGTCAGCAGGCAGCCGGTCGTATTGAAGAGGCAGCTTAGTCTGTAACGCAAATTGCTGGTGTATCGCGGGTGAGCGGCTGTGTGACACTGGATTGCCAATCACAGCGCAACGTATCGCTTGAGCTGGGGTGTGGCTGGTGGGCGAGCTGAGGGTCATGATTAACGTGCCTGTAAGGTGCCGTCGACAAAATGCCAGGTGCGCGTCAGCACAATTTGATCGACTTGTTTAGCCATCTCGCGCGGAAACGGCGCGAAAGGTGAAGCGAGTTGCGCGATGCGTCTGACGGCTTGGTTGAGTAGGGCTTGGTCTGAGGGGCGATCGATACTGATGTCGGTCAGCACGCCATCTGAACGGATCGTCAGGCTGGCTTGAACCGTACCATAGGCTTTGCCTTCGCTACCCTTCGGATATTGTTGCGTACCAATTTGCTCGATACGCTGGCGCCATAGATTGATGTATTCGGCATAACGCGCTTGCTGTGCCGAGGGCGCGTCAAACAGTTTGCGCGGGCGTTGGTTGTACTGCTGCACTTGTTCTGAAAGGGCGGTCAGTGAATTGTTCAGCAGAACTTGTGCTTGATCGTGCTGGTCTTGGCCGGGTTGTTGGGACTCTTGTAAAAACTGTTCGGCGGGTCGATTTTCTGGGGTTGACTGGGCAGACTTTAATTGAGTGAGTAGCTGTTGTTGTTCGGCTTCTAGCTGTAGGCGCTGCTTAATCAAGCGCTCTAAGACGACCGCTTCGGGCGCTTCGCCAAGATAGGGCAACGTGTTCGAGGCTACGCCGCTGGTCGCTTGGCCACCTCCGTCAACGTTGACCTGGGCCAGCACTTGGGCGGTAACGGGCGCGCTTTCTGTGCCAGCATTCATCATCACGATTTCAAGCTCTGAAACCGGTGGCCGCACCGGTGCAACAACTTGCCGTTGCCACCCAAGCAGGGTGGCATGAAAAAGGAGTGAAAGCAAGATCGCCCAACGCAAAAAATGGGTTGAGGCGAGATCCGGTTCGAGAGGCTCGACCGGCAAGTTTGTGTCAAGTGAAGTAGCTAAAGTATTCAACGCAAGTTTCAGCTTAGTGGAGGCGTGAGCCCTGAACCTGTATTAGAGCTTTCTGCCGCGGGTGTTGCAAGCTCAGTGAGCGGAACAACCGAGCCCTGTTCCGATATGGTTTCGATTGCTGCGGCCACGGCGCCGCTAGCCTCGGTCGCAGCGTCCTGAGGTGATAGGGCTTGAGCAGTCTCAATTTCAGTTGTCGCGGCCAAGTTTTCTTCAGGATCCTCAGCGATCTCAGACGCTTCAACCACGACATCAATTAGGCTAACGTAGCGCGCTTCGAGTTCAAGCGCGAGTTCGTCGGCCCCGGTAATCTGCAATTCGATTTGTTGACCGCGACCGAGTTGTGGTAAGCCAGCCAGGCGCGCCACTAGGGGCGCATTGTTGAGTCGGATTAAGTCTTCTTTTATCACGGTGGCGGTACACGTCGTGATCTGTTGTTGTTGCAACCAGCGCAGGCACCAGAACCGTTCCATGTTGTTTTGAAAGTCGTTCCAGGCAACGTACTGCGCTTCAAAGCCACCAATAATTGCAAACAGATCGGCATCGCGCGGTTTGAAGGGCGCCACGAGAGGCGCAGATACGCCGTGCTCGATCGCGGCAATTAATTGCCACTGATTGACCAGATCGACATAACGTCGAAGCGGCGAGGTGCACCAGGCGTATTGGGGCACGCCAATGGCTTCGTGGGGCAAGGCTTGCGTGCTCATGCGCACGCGTCCCATTTGTTGCGAGCGATAAATCCCAGGCAGACCGCACGAGGCCAGTAAGCCGCCCCAGGTGCTATTGGCTAAGATCATGTACTCAGCCACTAGGCGATCAAGCGGAGCATTACGACGGCGAGGCAAGATCCGCACAGGCGTGTTCGGGTCGTTTGGGTCGCCGTCGACATAAAAACTGTATTCGACGCGATTGTTGTTTTCTGGTTTGCCGCGTACGTGTTCACGTTGCTTGGCCAGCGCAAGTGCCAGTTGCCAAAGCGGTCGAATCCAATCGTTGTAAGGCAATACTTGTGCGGTATCGGCAAGTGCCTCTTCGGTGAATGCCTCGTCGAGCTGGTTGTGGCGCAAGTTTTCGCGCACTACAACACGTTCAAGTCGACTTTCGTGACTTAGGATCTCACCTGTGAGCGGATCCGCCGTAACGTAAAGTGATAGGGCTGGCACGGCCCGACCCGCATCCAGCGAAAACGCTTCGATGACCGCGTCGGGTTGCATCGGTATTTTTTCACCCGGCATGTATACCGTCGACATCCGCGCGCGCGCTAAGGTATCGAGATCGCTGCCGCGTGTGACGGCGAGGCCGGGCGCGGCAATATGAATCCCCACACGAACAGTGCCCTCAGGCAGGAAGCTCACCGAGAGCGCGTCGTCAATCTCGGTGGTGGTGATGTCGTCGACCGAGTAGGCCTCGACCTCGGCTAACGGTAGTTCTTGGCCAACGACCGCGAGTGCAGCCTCGGCAAAGTGTGTACCTCGCGGAAAATGCGTAGCCAGAAAGCGCCCTTTGTGCAACGCCAACGCGTGAGGCCACGCGCCCAGACTGAGTAGCAGCCGCTCAGGCGCTTGCCGCGTCGCCGTGCAGGCGGCATCTAACGCCTTCCAGGCTTGTGAGTTTTTGTCGGGGCGCGTAATGAGACTGACGGCGAGTTCGCCGACCTCTGCAGGTAGGGTGCCGGCCACCATTTGATCGCACCATTCTTTCGTGAGCGCGGCTTGGCGTTGCTTTTTTTCAAGCGCGGCCAACGCGGCTGCTAGGATTTCGGGCGGGGCAGCTTTGTAGCGACCGCGACCACGGCGATGAAAATAAACGGGCGCACTGTGCAAGCGCAGTAGCAAGGTGGTTTTTTCAAGCGTATCTGGCGCGTGGCCAAAATAGTCTGCACCTAAGCCTTCGACATCAAACTCTTCTTGGGGTGCGCACTCCCACAGAAACTGTAGTTCGATCTCTTGGGATAAGGTTTCGGCCTGAGATAGTAAGGCCTCAGGTGCAGGGGTCGTGAAGGTGTACAGGCAGTTGCTCCGCTTAATTTTGCTACGCTTACCCGTGCTAGATTCAATCTGCAGGGCAGCGTCTGCCTCTGACAGGATGTGGCCTGTTTTAAAAGCGCCATCTTCTTCAAATAAAACGTACATGTAGTGTTCCGGTAAAAACTGAATGCACTCGCTGAGCTTGATGCGAGCTGTCACAAAAATAAACGGGTGGCGGGATTCGATGAGAATCGAATCACCGTCGAGATTGAGCCATACTGCGCGCGGGTTAAGCCTGTGTTGTTGCAAGTGCCTCAAGCAGTTTGGTGTGAATGCCGCCAAATCCACCATTGCTCATGGCAACGATGTGATCGCCGGGGCGTGCTTGTGAGGCCAGCGCTAATACTAGGGCGTCAAGTTGGTGGTGTGCTTGCAGGCGCGTGCCCAGCGAGGCTAGCACCTCAGAGGGATCCCAGCCAAGCGCCTGTTTACCCTCGGTTTGCCCAAAGCAAAAGACCAGGTCGGCCGCCGCAAGTGCGTTGGGTAAACGGGCAGCCATGGTGCCGAGTTTCATGGTGTTTGAGCGTGGCTCAATGATCGCCACAATGCGCGCGGTGCCTACTTTGGCGCGTAAGCCCTCGAGGGTCGTTTGGATAGCGGTGGGGTGATGGGCAAAGTCGTCATAGACCGTCACACCCTTGACGGTGCCGCGGATTTCCATGCGTCGCTTGACGCCTGCAAACTGACTCAGCGCTTCGATACTTTGGGCGGGTGAGACACCAACGTGCTCAGCGGCGAGCAGTGCCACCAACGCATTATGTTGGTTGTGCGTGCCCGTCAGTGACCACTGCACGCGCCCGTGTGGCTGCGCGCTATTAAAAACATCAAACGCAGTGGCATCGACGCTTTGGGTATGCCAGCCGGTTGTTGCTCCGGTGGTGATAAGGTTGCTGTAACACCCGCGTGCGAGCACGCGCGCTACGGCTTCGTCGTGCGCCGGCGCAAGCACTAGGCCCTTGCGCGGTACGGTGCGCAACAGATGATGAAATTGCGTTTCGATTGCGGCTAAGTCAGGAAAAATATCCGCATGATCGTACTCAAGATTATTTAAAATTGCGGTGCGTGGTCGGTAATGCACAAACTTTGAACGCTTGTCAAAAAACGCGGTGTCGTACTCGTCGGCCTCGATCACAAATAACGAACATGCAGGGCGGTAGCGTGCCGAAAGCGCGAGGCCAGGTGCCACCCCGCCGATTAAAAAGTTTGGCTCAAGCCCCGCCTGTTGCAGGATCCAGGCCAGCATCGCGCTGGTCGTTGTTTTTCCGTGGGTGCCTGCTACGGCGAGTACGTGTTGCCCCTGCAGTATTTCTTGGCCAAGCCATTGCGGGCCCGAGATGTAGGGCAGACCAGCGTCGAGAATCGCCTCGATCAGTGGGTTGCCTCGCGAAACAACATTACCAACAATAAATAAATCGGGTTTGAGGGCAAGCTGACTTGGGTCAAAGCCTTCGAGCAATTCGATGCCTTGCTCTTGGAGTTGCGTGCTCATGGGGGGATAGACGCCCGTATCGCAGCCCGTGACGCGATGGCCCGCCGAGCGTGCGATCAAGGCGAGCCCGCCCATAAACGTGCCGCAGATTCCTAAGATGTGCAAATGCATGAAAATTCTCCCCGCCACATTGTAGAGTGAGACGGTATGATGCAAGCTATGAAACGACGAACTGTTCTGCTAGGTGCAGGTGGCCTGGCTGCGATCGCGGTAACTGGCTGGGCAGCCTGGCGTGCCTCGTCGCGCTCGGCCCCCGCAGCCAATCGGGCCGTGGGGATGTCAGCTGAGTCCACGCGGGTCAGTGCCAACCCTCTGGCCTTGTATCAAGCGCGGTTACCTGGGCTCGATGGTCAAGAGTTTTCGCTCAGTGCGCTCAAGGGGCGGCCTCTGGTGGTCAATTTTTGGGCAACTTGGTGTGCGCCTTGCGTGCAAGAGATGCCGTATCTCGATGGTATGGCTAAAGAACGCCCTGAAATTACATTTGTTGGTATTGGTATCGATTCAGCACAAAACATCGCCCAATTTGTTGCTAAACTGCCGGTATCGTATCAATTGCTTGTTGCCGGTCATGCGGGGATTGCGATGGTTCGCGAGTTGGGAAATAGTGCGGGTGGTTTGCCTTTTACACTCCTATTCGATGCAAATGGCAGCATTTTCGATTCAATTCTGGGTCAGGTTGAACCCACTGATCTGCGGCAGCGTATTGAACGTCTCGTTACCAAATCGAAGACGTAGATAGACAAATCGCAGCAATTAGCGTAAAAAAGCGCTCTGTTTAGTTAGTTTGTCTGGTTTCCGATCGTCTCTCTTCTAATCTTTTGTCCCTCACAACCGAGCTCCACGCATGGCACAACGCCTACTCGTCTTGAATGGCCCAAACTTGAACTTGCTAGGTTTACGCGAACCGCATCTCTATGGGCACACGACCTTGGCACAGATTGAGACGCACCTCGAGACAGTGGCGAGCAGTCTGGGTGTGGCCCTCACGTCCTATCAAAGCAATCACGAAGGTGCACTGGTGGATCGCATTCAGGCCGCACGCACTGACGGAACCGACTTTATTGTGATCAACGCGGGTGCCTACACCCACACCAGTGTGGCGATTCGTGATGCCCTGGCGGCAGTCAAGATCTCCTTTATTGAAGTGCATCTTTCAAACGTTTATAAACGAGAAACCTTTCGCCACCACTCTTACTTATCCGAGTTAGCAGTGGGGGTCATCGTGGGCTTAGGCCCCTACGGGTACGAAGCTGCTGTTCGGTTTGCCGCTCAGTCTTCGCAAACGGTTTAAGGCCTCTCAGGCTTACGGCTGTTCAATCTAGAACTTTACGGAAACATCATCATGGATCTCAGAAAACTCAAAACCTTGATCGACCTCGTGTCAGAATCTGGCATCGCCGAGCTCGAAATCACTGAGGGCGAAGGCAAGGTCCGCATCGTTAAGTTTTCGCAGGCACAGCATCCGGTTGCTTACGCTGCGCCGGTTGCAGCACCTGCCTATGCCCCCGAAGCGACTGCGGCAGGTGTGGCCGGTAGCGCAGTGCCCGAAGCGGCGCCTGTTGCCCCGGGGCATACGGTCAAGGCTCCGATGGTTGGTACTTTTTATCGTGCCGCGAATCCGGGCTCTGCTGTCTTTGTTGAAGTGGGGCAGACAGTCAAAGAGGGTGAGCCTCTTTGCATCATCGAAGCTATGAAGCTGCTTAACGAAATCGAGGCGGATAAGTCTGGCGTGGTCACTGAGATTCTGGTCGAAAACGGCGAGCCTGTCGAATACGGTCAACCGCTTTTTGTGATCGTCTGACATGTTTGAAAAGATTCTGATCGCCAACCGGGGCGAAATCGCGCTGCGTATTCAACGCGCATGCCGCGAGATGGGTATTAAAACCGTGGTCGTACATTCTGAGGCCGATCGCGATGCGAAGTACGTACGCCTCGCCGATGAGTCCGTGTGTATTGGTCCGGCCGCCTCGCGTGATAGCTACTTAAACATGCCCGCTATTATTGCCGCGGCCGAGGTCACCGACGCCGAAGCGATTCATCCAGGCTACGGGTTTTTATCCGAAAATGCTGACTTTGCCGATCGCGTTGAAAAAAGCGGTTTCGTCTTTATTGGTCCGCGCCCCGAGTCGATTCGGTTGATGGGCGACAAAGTGAGCGCTAAGCAGGCCATGATCGAAGCGGGTGTGCCCGTGGTGCCTGGCTCGCCCGGTGCGTTGCCCGAAGATCCTGCTGAGATCTTGCGCTTGGCCTCTGAGGTTGGTTATCCCGTCATTATTAAGGCTGCAGGCGGCGGTGGCGGTCGGGGTATGCGCGTGGTGCACACCGAGGCCGCTTTGCTCAGCTCGGTCGCTATGACTAAAACCGAAGCGGGTGCGGCGTTTAACAACCCCGAGGTGTACCTCGAAAAGTTTCTTGAAAATCCGCGACACATCGAAATCCAAGTGTTGGCAGACGGCGGTCGTAATGCAGTCTGGTTGGGCGAGCGCGATTGCTCTATGCAGCGTCGCCACCAAAAAGTGATCGAAGAGGCGCCGGCTCCCGGCATCGCGCGTAAATTGATCGAGCGGATTGGCGAGCGATGCGCCGAGGCGTGCCGCAAAATTCACTATCGAGGTGCTGGCACGTTTGAATTTTTGTACGAAAACGATGAGTTTTATTTCATCGAGATGAATACGCGTATTCAAGTAGAGCACCCCGTTACTGAACTCATTACCGGCATTGATCTGGTGCAACAGCAGATACGCGTCGCTGCGGGCGAAAAATTCACCTTGCGCCAGCGTGACATCAGCTTTAAAGGCCATGCTCTTGAATGCCGTATTAACGCCGAAGACCCCTTTACGTTTGTGCCGAGCCCAGGGCGTGTCACAAACTGGCACACGCCGGGCGGACCGGGTGTGCGAATCGATTCGCATGTATTCAATGGTTACTTCGTACCCCCGTATTACGACTCAATGATTGCTAAAGTCATCACCTATGGCGATACCCGCGAGCAGGCCGTGGCGCGTATGACGATTGCGTTATCTGAGATGGTGGTCGAGGGGATTAAAACCAATATCCCCTTGCATCGCGAGCTGATGGCTGACAGCCGTTTTATGGCGGGCGGCACAAGCATTCATTATCTTGAACACAAGCTTGCCGCACGACCTGCTTCTCGCTAACGGAAACTCTCATGCGTGAATTGGTGTTGTTGTGTCCGGGTGCTTTAGCTGAACCCTTATCTGATGCTTTGCTTGAGTGTGGTGCATTGTCGGTGTCGGTTGAAGACGCCGACTCAGACACCGACGATGAACAGCCTTTGTTTGGTGAGCCAGGTAGCGAGCCCAACACGCAGGCCTGGAGCCGTAATCGCGTCATTGTGTTGCTGGCTGATGGCACCGACCCCGAGCAGTTGCTTGCGGCTGCGAGGCTCGATCTGGATGGCACCTCTGAGTTGCCGTGGCATCTACGTCAAGTGCCAGATGCCGATTGGGTGCGTCTGACACAATCGCAGTTTGGCCCCATTAGAGTTGGTACTCGCATCCTAATTGTGCCGAGTTGGCATGCGGATCAAATGCCGGTGGTACCCGAGGCAAGCCGCATCGCGATTCAGCTTGACCCTGGCCTGGCCTTTGGTACGGGCAGCCATCCTACGACGCACCTTTGCTTAGAGTGGTTGGCCGACGCATTGCCCGCAGGCGCCTCGGTGCTCGATTACGGCTGCGGCTCAGGTATTTTGGCGATTGCTGCTGTGCTGCTTGGTGCCGGTCAGGTGACCGGTGTCGATATCGACGAGCAAGCCGTACAGGCCACGCACGATAACGCACAGGTCAACAACGTCGTGGTGCAAGCCATGCTGCCCGATGACTTACCTGACGGCCATTTTGATACGGTCGTCGCCAATATTTTGTCGAATCCTCTTAAAGTGCTGGCACCAATGCTCGCCGGTCGCGTACGTTCGGGTGGACAATTGATTTTGTCAGGTGTGCTTGAGCGGCAGGCCCAAGAGGTGGCGGCGGCTTACGCACCGTGGTTGCAGCTGTCAGTCTGGCAGGCGCGCGAGGGTTGGGTGTGTTTGGCTGGTCGCAAACCCTGAGGCGGATCGCGCTTTAGTTTTAAAATATAGACACCTGGATTTCTAAGGTATTGCATGAGTCTTGTCACGCGTTGTCCAAAGTGCCAAAGCGACTTTATGGTGTCGCTTGAGCAATTGCGCGTGCATCAGGGGCTGGTTAGGTGCGGTAGTTGTACCCATATTTTTGATGGGCATGCCGCCCTTGAAAGTCAGCTACCCGTTTTAACGCAACGCGCTGAACATGTACGCGAAACCTTCGTCACCTCAGGTGAAAAGTTAGCACCCGCGGTACAAACAACCGGGCGAGGCGCTGAGCAAGTGTTCGGTTCACCCTTGCGGCAAGACCCTGAGCAAACAAGCGGCCTGAACCGTGTGCCCAATCGTTTATCCGTACAGGCGCCCGCGCAAGCACCTAGCGCGCCGTCGGTGCTGCGACGCCGAGCGCAAACCGGTGCAGAGCTGGCCCCTGAACCCGAAGAACCTTTTTCCGCTTTACAACCAGAGCGCGAACCGAGATTTGGGCGCGAATCGACTTTTGAACAGACGCCAACTTACGGTCGTGAGCCGACACTTGAGCGTGCATCGGGGATGGATCCCGAACCCACATTTGAGCGCGAGCCGGCACTTCGGGTGCAAGGTGAGCCGAGATTGCGTGGCGAGAATCGCTTAGCGGCCGGGCGCGGCACCCCCGATTTTTTAATCGACGAGACCCCCCTTGATGGCTTGCGCCGTGGGCTTTGGACCTTACTCGCGGTGTTGGCCGGCGCACTCTTGTTGCTGCAGTTGATGTATGTGTACCGCAATGAGGTCGTGACGCGTGTGCCGAGTTTGCTGCCGATGGCGCGCGCGGCCTGCGTTCAATTAAAATGTGAAGTCTCTTTCGTGCGGCACCTTGAACGTATTACGATCGACTCGACCGCGCTCGAACAACTTGCGGGTGCGCAAGCTGAGGGGCAAGCAAGCAGCCTCACACTCAAATTTTCAATGCGTAATCGCCTCGATAAAATCCAGCCTTGGCCACATCTTTCAGTTGAGCTAAAAGATGCTTCAGGTACGCCGGTTCTAAGAAAGGTACTTGCGCCTGAGTCGTATTTGCCAGCGTCAATGGCTGCCAGGCCGTTTGGCGCACAGCAAGAAGTGCATCTCAGTGTGCCGCTGGTGGTAAATGGTTTACAGATTAGTGGTGTTCAACTCAATCGATTTTTTCCCTAAGAGAATAGTATGACTCAGCCTGTATTAATTTGTGGTTCGGTGGCCTTTGACACGATTGCTGTGTTTGATGGTCGTTTTAAAGATCACATCTTGCCTGATCGTATTCACGCCTTGAGCGTGTCATTTCTGGTACCTAGAATGCGCCGTGAGTTTGGTGGTTGCGCGGGCAACATCGCCTATAACCTGAAGTTACTGGGTGGCCAGCCCGTACCTGTTGCAACGGTAGGCGAAGACGCAACCGACTACCTGCAGCGCTTTGAGCAGTTTGGTATCAACACCACCATGATTAAGAGTTTGCCTGATACCTTGACTGCGCAATGCTTTATTACGACGGATCTCGATGACAACCAAATCACCGCATTTCATCCTGGCGCGATGGATCGCTCTGCCGAAAATGATTTAACCGGACATCAGGCTGCGTGGGCGATTGTTGCGCCCGACTCTAAGGCCGGCATGATGGCGCACGCTAAGCGCTTGCATGCTCAGGGGACGCCCTTTATTTTTGACTTGGGCCAGGCGATGCCGTTGTATGACGGTAAAGACATTCTAGAAATGGTTGCATTAGCGCAGGCACTCACCGTGAATGATTATGAAGCGAGTGTGGTTGAGCAACGTACCGGCAAAACTGTTGCGCAATTAGCGCAGGGTTTGCAGGCAGTGGTCGTGACCCGAGGTGCTGGTGGGGCCACACTGTACACCGAGGGGCAAGAGCATCATATTGCGCCGGTGATTGCTGACGCTGTACTTGATCCGACAGGTTGTGGTGATGCGCATCGTGGCGGCTTACTTTATGCGTTGACGCTTGGCTGGACTTGGATCGAAGCCTGTAAGCTAGGCAACCTGATGGGTTCAATTAAAATTGCTTCACGCGGGCCGCAAAACCATGCGCCCTCGCGAGCAGAAATCGACGCACTGTTGCACGCTCACTACGGCAGCCATTTGCCCGGCTAAGTATTGAAATTTTTTGGAGTGTTGTTATGAATTCAGTTTTACACGCGATGTGTAAAGGCGCAGCGTCCAAGGTGAACGTACGCTTAGCCTTGGGTGGTGCGCTGCTCGCCAGCGTAGCGCTGGTGTCGGGCTGCGCTAAGCCAAGTGCTTCGGCTAACGTGTACACCTATGGTCAAGCGCAACGCGATCAAGTCGTACGCAATGGCACCGTGGTCAATGTGCGCCCGATCACGCTTCAAAATGATCGCACTTCAGGTGCTGGTGTGATTGCTGGCGGTGCGGTGGGCGGTGTCATGGGTAGCACGATCGGTGGTGGTACCGGTCGTACGCTGGCAGTGCTTGGTGGCGCGATTTTGGGTGCGTTGGCGGGTGACGCCGTCGAAGACCGCGTCGGTAAAAAAGACGGTCTTGAAATTACAGTCCGCTTAGATAATGGCGAGACGCGTGTGATTGCTCAAGAGGCGGATGTGCCGCTAGTGTTGAATCAGCGGGTGCAAGTCGTGAGTGGTGCGGGCCCGACGCGGGTCACACCGATGTCTGGTCAATAATTTCTCTGTTGACGCGCAGGCAGGGGCGCCCTTGTTTAAAGGGCGTTTCGGTTTGTTGGCGGGCTAGCTTGCACGTGTACGGCTAGCGTCGACTCTGGATCAAACATCAACGTGCGTTGTGGAAACGGCAACTCAATCCCGGCTTGCTCAAAAGCCTGAAGAATTTTGAACCGCAGATTGCTTTGGATCTCGTTAGGCGGTACGCCAGAGCGCAAAGAGACCCAAAAGCGCAAGTTAAACACCAACCCATTGTCGCCAAAGTCTTCTAAGGTAATGAGCGCAGCAGGCGTACCCAGCACCTGAGGTTCGTCTTTGCTCGCCGCGCTCAAAATCTCGCGAACGGTATTAACGTTTGACCGGTAGCCTACCGTGACCTTCACATCTTTGCGTGCGCTGGGTGTTGAGTAAGTCCAGTTGATGAGCTTTTGTTCAACCAAGACACTATTTGGGATGAGGATGTCATCGCCCTGTGGGCCGTGAACGGTTGAAAAGCGTAAACCGATCGAAGTTACCGTGCCCAAAATACTGTCGATTTCAACAAAATCGCCAATACGAACGGGTTTTTCGATCAAAAGGATCACGCCGCTGATCAGATTTTTTAAAATGTTTTGCGCGCCAAAGCCTACGCCAATCGCTAGTGCACCCCCTAAAAAGGCAAAGGCACTCAGTGGAATATCGACCAGATTCAACGCGGTCACAATGAGCGTGAACCCCGCAATCAATGTCAGCCAGCGCCCCAGAGCGACCGACTTACTGAGACCCAAATTCGCTTTGGTGACCGCGAGCGTTAAGGTGCGGCGAATTAAACCAGAGATGAGGCTAAAACCAAACACCAAAATGATGATGGCGCCGGCCGTCTTGCCAATCGTGATGCCGCGTTTGGTTTTAATCTCGCGACCATCGACCAAGACAGAGTCATCGATGACAAAGAGTTCGTAATGCCAGATCTCTGTGCCCAGATCGATTACCGTTGCACGCGCGGCCTTGAGCCGGTGCATGATGGTTTTATTTGCGTCGGCATACTCGAGCTCGGCGCCTACGATTTGCAGATATTGATGGACGCGACCAATCAAAACATAGAGGTTACGCGTTGCATCGATTTGCTGTGAAACTGGGCCCAACAAACTATTCAAGAAGGCTTTTTCTGCAGGGTCGGTGACTTGTTGCAGTTGTGTGGTGAGGTCGAAGGCTGCTTGTGATTTATCTGCAATGATTTGTGTCAGATAAGCCAGCCCCTGAGCCAATTGCTTTGTCAGGGTTTGCTGGCGAAGCGTCATGTCACCTAGGTCGCTCATGATGTCGGTGTTTGAATACAGTTTTTGACGAATCTGCCAAAACTGTAAAGACAGTAGGTTTAAATCAATCTGAGCGCGAAATTTTTCGCGCTCGATCAGAGAGGCCTCGGCTAACACATCAGCGGTACGCCAGCTACGCCTCGCCGTAACGACCGCCTCGCCGCTCACATTCGGCGTGCTTTCAAGTTGGTCGAGCCGAGCCTTTGCCAGAGCTGCTTGTTCGAGCGTTCGATTAATACGGGCGCTCGCTTGTTGCTCTTGGGTGCGAAGCTGTTCGATCGTCTTGTCGATACCGATGCGAATCTTTGTGAAATCGTCGGCCGAAAAGCTAAAACGATGCTGGTAGACATCCCAGGTTTGTTTGAGTGATGCGAGTACCAACGCCGCAGTAATCTGTTCGATCAAAATAGTATCGCTATCAACCGAAAAATTGACCAGATCAAGGTTGATGCGCGCTAAACGACGCTCTGCGGCGCTTTGTAGCTTATTAGTTGGAGTACCAAGTCCTGCAAGCCCCAAAGGTTTTTGCGTGCTTTGACGCAGTTCAGCCTCGACGGTTGCGCGAGATTTTTTGAGCTCTGAAAGTTGCTCGTCGATAATGGCACGGCGCTGTGCCAAGTGCTGAATTTGCGCTTGCCCGCGCATGATTTCAAACTGTAAATCGTCGGCAACGGTGAGTGGCCAGGGCGCTGAGCCAGCGGGGGGCTTCCAGGCAAGCCTGTCTTTGCGGGCGTTTTCGAGCTTGTTGCTTAAACGACGTAAATTTTTGAGGTTATCAATAATCTGGATATACGCATCATTTCGATGTGATAAGTCTTCGAGCTGTTCTTTGGCGCTGGCATGGGCAACGGGATCAAGCGCATTCACTTCCTTAAATGCATTTTGCGCTTTGACTAAATCCGCTTGGGTAGCAGCCAAGCGTGTTTGCATTTCTTTTTGTTGGGCATCTATGTCAGAGGGGAGGCGCTCAGAGGCCTGGAGTGCAGGTCCCAGTGTTTGGCTGGGTGCAGATCCGGCAGAGGGGGGTGGCGCTGGGCTTGCGGCAGATGTTATAGCTGCTCGTAGAGGTGTGGCGGGCAACAGCTGCGCGTGGCCTGTCTTCGTGGTGGTGCCCCAGAGCGCGATGACGCTCGCCAGCATGACCAGCGCGACGATCAGGCGCCGCGGGTGCCCACCTGCGAGCATAAACGTCGTGCGTGCGGTGGGGACGTCTGCCCGCACAGTCAGACCCCGAGTAACGAAAAGCTGATGCGATTTAAGACCATCATGGCAATTTGGGCCAAGATTAGTAGAACTAAGGCCGAGAGATCAATCCCGCCGAGGTTAGGCATGATGCGTTTGATGGGTTCGAGCAGCGGCGCAGTTAAGGTGCGCAGCACTGGCATGATCGGAGCGAGTGGGTTAATCCACGACAATACAGCCTGAATCAGCGTGAGCCACACGACGAGGTTCAACGCCCAGCGTGCAACCGTCACTAGCGCGGCCCCAAGTAGGCCTGGGATGAGCTTTGGGCTCAGCATGCTGCCTACTGAGGTCAACCAAAGTAAAGATAGAAAAACAACTGCAATCAGATACGCGCCGATCAAACTGGCACCATCGAAACCTTTGCCTGAGGGGATGATGCTGCGTAGCGGTTGTACTAGCCAGTTCGTGGCTTGGTGTATGGCTTGCGACATGGGATTAAAGGGATGCAGCTTGACCGCATAGATCCAGGCTCTGGCCAGCAAGGCGGCGCCCAGTAGCGAGAAAACAATTTCGAGTAGGAAGCGTAGGATTTCGCCAAGCATGTGGCAACTCCGGTAAAAGCCCCGTGGTGACCACGAGTAGGATGGCTGACAATCAAGAGGCGGAGCCTCGGCGACATTATCGCAGCTTCTGAGCTTAGTGGCGAAGATGGGGCCTGTCTTCTGGGGACGGCGACGCTGACCGAAGCCGAGACCGAGACCGAGACCGAGACCGAGACCGAGACGACTCGCTCAGCGGCGCTATAAAAAAACCGTCCGGCGAACCGGACGGTTTGAACTTGCTAAACCTTCGCTATCAAGCTCAGGGACGGCCACCCGTAGGAAATGGCCACGACGCTGCAGGATTCAGGGCGGTTTTCGCACCTGGTGCTGCTGCTGTCGAGGGGGCAGCGGCTGCCGGCTTTTTAGCTACTGGTTTTTTAACTATTTTTTTTTTGCTGCTGGCTTTTTTGCCGCTTTTTTAGGAGCTGCTTTTTTTGCTACTTTCTTGACTGCTTTTTTTGCTGCTGGCTTTTTGGCCGCAACTTTTTTAGCCGCTGGCTTTTTGGCCGCGACTTTTTTTGCTGCCGGCTTCTTAGCTGCTACTTTTTTAGCGGCAACTTTCTTGACAGCTTTTTTAACGACTTTTTTAGCTGCTACTTTCTTCACTGCAACTTTCTTTACTGCCTTAACTGCCTTTTTTGCTGCAACTTTTTTAGCTGCGGCTTTCTTGGCAGGGGCTTTCTTTGCTGCTTTTTTGGCTGTTGCCATGGTAATACTCCTTAGTTCAGGGTCCCAAACGTTAAACCCGTGCTTGACTCATCCCACCATGGGATTTTGTGTCGCCCGAGTTATTCATCGGCACAAGCCGCTACCAGAAACATCGGTAGCAAAGCGGTTTGTGCTAATGAATCCGGCACAGCCATTTGAACTGCCTCTCGCGTTAGGGGCACGAACCAATTCAAATGGCACCAGAGAGCAGGCTTTGCCCGCCTTCTGGAAAGTACTGCAGCGTCTTGAGCGCAAACTTGTGGATTATTCCCAGTTAAGGGCGCCGCCAGTTTGGTACTCAATGACACGTGTTTCAAAAAAGTTACGCTCTTTCTTTAAATCAATCATTTCTGCCATCCACGGGAAGGGGTTTTCTTCTTGCGCGAATAATGGCTCGATGCCGATCTGTTGGCAACGACGGTTAGCAATAAATCTGAGATACGACTTAAACATCGGTGCATTCAAGCCCAATACGCCACGCGGCATAGTGTCTTCGGCATAGGCATATTCAAGATCGACAGCTTTGGCGAAGAGCGCGCGAATCTCTTCGCGGAACGCTGGAGTCCAGAGCTGTGGGTTTTCTAGTTTGATGGTGTTGATCAGGTCGATGCCAAAATTACAGTGCATCGACTCGTCACGCAAAATATACATGTATTGTTCTGCTGCGCCGGTCATCTTGTTTTGCCGACCCAACGCAAGAATTTGCGTAAAGCCAACATAAAAGAACAGACCTTCCATCAAGCAGGCAAAAACGATCAACGACTTCAGTAAGGTTTGATCATTTTCAAGCGTGCCAGTTTTAAAGTGCGGATCAGCAATGGCATCAATAAACGGGATCAAAAACTGATCTTTAGCCCGTATGGAGGGCACTTCGTTGTACGCGTTGAAGATTTCTGACTCATCCAAATCCAAGCTTTCAACAATATATTGATAAGCGTGGGTGTGAATCGCCTCTTCAAAGGCCTGGCGCAACAAAAATTGGCGACATTCGGGGGCGGTGATGTGGCGATAAGTGCCCAACACGATATTGTTTGCTGCCAACGAATCGGCCGTGACAAAAAAACCAAGGTTGCGCTTAATAATGCGACGCTCGTCTTCGGTCAGCCCTGTGGGATTTTTCCAGAGAGCGATATCGCGCGACATGTTGATCTCTTGCGGCATCCAGTGGTTGGCGCAAGTGGCGATGTATTTTTCCCAGGCCCACTTATATTTAAAGGGCACGAGTTGATTGACATCGGTTTGGCCATTGATGATGCGCTTGTCGGCAGCGTTGACGCGAGCGCCAGCAGTAGGCACGACAGGCGATTGTGTCAGACCAGGTGTCGGTAAAGCAGAGTCACCAAATACGCCGCTTGCAGCGCGTGAGGGCAAAGAGGCTGCCATGGCTTTCGCCAGGGCTTGAGGCATCAAGCCTGCGCTTACAAGCGGGGCAGGTTGAGTGGCGGGTTCGTCGTTCCAGGTCAGCATTATTTTTTCTCGGTCACGTTATTGGCAGGCTTCGCACTCTTCAAAACCTGGATCGCCAGGTCTCATGGTGCAGGCCACGCCTAAGATTTCGGGCTCGGGCATGGCTTGAGTTGCCGCCATTGCAAATGTCCCGCTGGTTGAGCCGGCACCTGCTGCGTTGACCGCATTCAGTTCACCACCACGACCCGTAGATTTTTCTGCACTGGTGGCACCCAACGTGCGGAGGTAGTACGTGGTTTTTAAACCGCGCAGCCACGCAAGTTTGTACGTGTCGTCAAGTTTTTTACCTGAAGCCCCTGCCATGTATATATTGAGTGATTGCGCTTGATCAATCCATTTCTGGCGACGCGCAGCGCATTCAACAATCCAGGTGGGTTCAACTTCAAACGCAGTGGCGTATAGGGCTCGCAAATCCGCGGGGACGCGATCAATGCGGGATAAGCTGCCATCGAAATACTTCAAGTCGGCGACCATCACTTCATCCCAGAGGCCCAGTTTCTTGAGGTCACGAACAAGATGTTCGTTGACCACAGTGAACTCGCCGGAGAGGTTCGATTTAACGTACAAGTTTTGATATGTTGGTTCTATACATGCAGACACGCCAATAATATTCGATATTGTTGCGGTTGGGGCAATTGCAACGCAATTAGAGTTGCGCATGCCGTGTGTTTTGATGCGTGCGCGCAACGAATCCCAATCGAGCGTTGTTGATTCATCAACTTCAACATAGCCACCGCGATGTTCGCGCAGCAGTGCGATTGAATCGTGAGGCAAGATGCCACGCGACCACAACGAACCATCGAAGCTCGCGTAGCGGCCGCGCTCTTCAGCGAGTTCGCTTGAGGCGCTGTAGGCGTAATAACAAACGGCCTCCATCGAGCGATCTGCGAACTCGATTGCGGCTTGTGTGGCGTAAGGCACACGCATCGCATGCAAACAATCTTGAAAACCCATAATGCCTAAGCCGACCGGGCGATGGCGCACGTTTGAATTGCGCGCTTTAGCGACAGCGTAATAGTTGATGTCGATGACGTTGTCGAGCATGCGCATCGCAATCTTAATTGTGCGTTGCAGTTTGTCTTGATCGAGCGACTGGGTGCCGTCAGCGTTGTGCTTAAGGTGCGCCAGCAAGTTGACTGAGCCCAGGTTACACACTGCGATTTCAGAGTCGTTGGTGTTTAACGTAATCTCGGTGCAGAGGTTTGAGCTGTGCACCACGCCAACATGTTGCTGTGGCGAGCGAATGTTGCAAGGATCTTTGAACGTGATCCAAGGATGGCCTGTTTCGAACAGCATGGAAAGCATTTTGCGCCACAAGTTATTTGCAGGCATAGTCTTGTGCAGGGGCAGATCGCCGCGTGCTGCTTTCTCTTCGTAGCCGACGTAGGCCTCTTCAAAAGCCGCACCGACTTTGTCATGCAGGTCTGGGCAGTCTGAAGGCGAAAAGAGTGTCCAGCTGCCATTTTCTAGCACGCGCTTCATGAACAAATCAGGAATCCAGTTCGCTGTGTTCATGTCATGTGTGCGACGACGCTCGTCACCGGTATTTTTGCGCAGATCGAGAAACTCTTCGATATCTAGGTGCCATGACTCAAGGTAGCAGCAAACTGCCCCCTTGCGTTTACCACCCTGGTTAACGGCCACGGCGGTGTCGTTGACGACTTTCAAGAATGGAACGACGCCTTGACTTTCGCCGTTGGTGCCTTTGATGTGACTGCGCATTGCACGAACGGGTGTCCAGTCATTGCCTAAGCCACCGGCGTATTTGGCGAGCAAGGCGTTTTCTTTGATGGCTTCGTAGATGCCGTCGAGGTCGTCTGACACGGTGGTGAGATAGCAAGACGAAAGCTGTGAGTGCAGGGTGCCCGCGTTAAAGAGTGTGGGTGTTGAGCTCATGAAGTCAAATGAGGACAGAATCTGATAGAACTCGATGGCGCGTGTTTCACGATCGATTTCAGCAATCGCCAGGCCCATGGCCACCCGCATGAAAAACACTTGTGGCAGCTCAATACGCTGACCGCGCAGATGCAAAAAGTAACGGTCGTACAGTGTTTGTAGGCCGAGATAGTCAAACTGCAGGTCGCGGCTGGCATCGAGCGCTGCGGCTAGGCGTGGCAAATCAAAGCGTGAAAGCTCTGAGCTTAGTAAGCCGCCTTCAACTCCGCGCTTGATGAACGTTGGAAAATACGTCGCGTAGCGAGTATTCATCTCTTCTTGAGCCACTTCTTCGCTTAAAACCTCTTTGCGGATTGTGTGGAGCAAGAGGCGAGCGGTGACTTTGCTGTAGGCTGGGTCGTTTTCGACCATGGCGCGCGCGGCCAAAATAGCAGATTTATAGACTTCGTCGGCGGGTACGCCATCGTACAGATTTTTGAGTGTTTCTTTTTGAATCGTTGCCGTGTCAACAAACTCACCTAGTCCAAAGCCGGCGGCCTCAATCGTGGCCTGTAGTTTCGCCAGATCAAGTGGTTTGCGTATGCCGTTTTCAACCACGTTAAGGGTGGGGGCTTCGGTTGGGGCGGCTTCGGCTTTACCTTTTGAGCGCTCTTGGGCGCGACGTTCGCGGTACAGCACGTATGAGCGTGCGACATCGTGTTCGCCCGAGCGCATCAGTGAAAGCTCGACCGCGTCTTGGATGTCTTCAATATGGAAGGTGCCACCGTTGGGGCGGCTGCGCATCAGGGCCGCGACAACTTGATGGGTGAGTGAGTCGACGAGCTCGCGCACGCGCGCCGACGCTGCGCCTTGGCCGCCATTGACTGCCAAAAAGGCTTTTGTCATGGCAATGCCGATTTTGCTAGGCTCGAAATTTACGACTGCGCCGTTGCGGCGAATGATGTGATATTGCGCCCACGCTGCCTCGTTGACTGGCATCGCGGTTGCGATGAACTGCGGCTGACTGGCTTGGCGCTCGACGGGATTTGTAGTTGTTTGCATTAAAGTAGGGCTCCTGCGGTGCTAGCGTGGCATGCGCCACGCTGAAAATTCGATAAGGGTCGAGCAGTTAGTGCGTATTGCGGTCGTATGACAGTCATTAATCTGTCACGAGCGCTTTGGACAGGATATTTTTGTCGTGAGGCGGAGGCGAAGATTAACACTACATATGGTGTTTTTAAGATCTATCTGCACTAATTCTAGTAGTTCGGGCGTATCAGCGCAATAGTCATGTTTTAAATTGAATGGCAAGGGTTAACCCTTGAAATTAATCAAAAAATATGATCTGAAATGAAACGAAGTAGGCACTTCGCGGGATACCTATGCAGAATTTGGATATCCCCTAAACGTGGGATATCGAAATTTATTTTTTGTTTTGAGGAAAGTGTGGCGAAAATGCAAAAAAATTTGGTTTCGCGATGCAATTTCGATGCCAAAAATGTGTTGACCGTGTGGTTTTGCTGCAATATACCGAGGGCAGCTCTAGATATTTTTAGTGGTGCGATCAATGTCCGCGCACGAACCGCTTTTTAAGGCGGGCGGCATTTTCGAGTTCATAGAGGTAACACTAGTTGGGGCGGCAATGTTTGATCGGGGCGTGGGCAGATGGTTGGTGTTTGGCTGCTTGGGGTTGCTAGCAGCCTGTGGGATTCCCCGTCCGCCTGATTCTGCGTTGATACTGGCCCCCGACGGTTTAATCGAGCCTGTTTGTGTGACACCGCCAGCCCAGCATCCGTTGATCGGTAGCTGGTACGTTGTACGCAAGCAAGCCGGTGTCGCTGGAGAGATTCAAACGCTATTGACCTTGTCAGCAGACGGCAAACTGCGCCAGCAGACGCGCGTCAAGCAGGGGCGCAACATCCGCTCTGAGTTGCGTGAGACGGGGTGCTGGGATGCGCCCACGGGTAAGTTGGTGGCGCGGGTCAGTCGCTCTAACGGCGAGCTGGTTGATTACCGGGATCCGGTGTACACCAACACCTACATTATTGAGCGCAATGATTCGACTCGGCTGACGTATCGTGAAGATCGGCCTAATAGTCGGCCTGAGGTGGCACAGAAGGTGCCGGCTAGCTTTCGGTTGCTGTAAACCGTAGATCGGCACGCACTGCCTGA
>CAMEAW010000014.1 GCA_945911685.1 Bordetella parapertussis | reverse complement strand
TTAATTATTTGCGATGAGGCCGTGTCGGCGCTCGACGTATCGGTGAAAGCCCAGATCGTGAACTTGCTGCAAGATCTGCAGAAAGAATTGGGTTTGGCCTTACTGTTTATTAGCCATGACTTGGCCATTGTCGAGCACATGACCCACCGCGTGGCGGTGATGTATCTTGGCAAGATAGTCGAGTTGGCCGAGCGTCGCGAACTATTTGCAGACCCGATGCACCCGTACACCAAGGCTTTGTTATCTGCCGTGCCAGTTCCGGATCCTCAGAAAAAAACTCAACGCACGGTGTTGCAGGGGGATGTGCCTAGCCCGATCAAGCGGCCAAGCGGGTGCCATTTTCACACCCGCTGCCCCGTCGCGCTCGAGCGTTGCAAAACCGATGCCCCAACACACACTGTGCTGGATTCAGGGCGTATGGTGAGTTGCCACCTGCTTGCGGTTTAGTCCACAAAGGCTTTCGTTTTAAGCTAACTCAAGGCGTCGCATCAGGTATGCCGACAGCCTTGAGTTGCCGTTTTTCGCCTACTTCGGTGCGTGCTTAGCCAGAAACTCACGGATATGGGCGACCGCTTGCGGCACCAAACTTGTGGGTTGCTTCCAAGGGAAAATGCTGATTTCTGCGCCTGGGCACAGGTCAGCGACCTCTTTAGCTACCACGTAAGGATGGTGCACGCTGTCATCCGGTAACACCAAGGTGGGCGTGCTGCACTGGCGTACAAAATCGCGATCAACGGTAAACACAAAGTCGCTTCGATTGGTGTACATGTTGGTCAAAAATGCATGCGCCATCTCCATGGTGACCTCAGGGCGCTGCAAGCAAAGCGTAGGCGCCCAGCCTTCCATGTTGCCGCTACGAAACAGCTCGGGCATTTCTGGCCGATAGGCGCTAGGCTGTGCATGAATGGCCGCCACAATACGTCCGGGTGCGCGCTTGAGCAGATTCCAGATGTACGGGCCGCCGATACAAAAGCCCATCACCAAGAATTTATCGATTCCCAGGTGATCCATCAAGCCGAGTTGATCATCGGTATAGGCATCCCAAGGGCGATCCACTTCGAGGGGGCCCGACGAATAACCTCGATTGGCGTGGCGCGAATCAGCGATGATGCAGCGATAGCTGTCACGAAACTCTTCCATCGGGTCAAACGGCGAAGTCGTTGTACAAAAAGCGGTGGTGGCATTGAGGCCACCACCGGGCAAAATCAGCATCGGAAAGCCTGTGCCGACTTCGCGGTAATGGATTTTGGTACTACCTTTTTCGTAAAACGGCATGATGAGGTCTCTCGGTTGAGTTGTTGTTATAGTGATAGTGAGCGAACGACGCCCTGTTCTTCAAGGTAAGATATTTGCGACATTTTGACATAGCGCAGCGCAAAACAAAAATACACAATGTTGAGACTGCTGAATGCCTCGAAAACAATGGGCGACGTTCAAACAGCTTACTTTGGTAAAACGGTTTCGTCGATAGAACAAATCGCAGCAGTAAAGCGGATCGGCTTAGCACAAGAGTCCGAAACCACTAAAAAAATTAATAGGAGCTAACAAACATGTTTAAATCAATGATCACTTCAGTCACGCCAATCGTCGCGGCTGCAGCGCTGCTATGCAACACCCTTTTATACTGCGGCGCGGCACAGGCGCAAGACATCTATCCAAACAAACCCATCAAGATCGTCTTGGGTGTTGCACCAGGCGCTTCGACTGACTTTCTGGCGCGCGAAGTGGGGCGTGGCCTAAGCGAGCGGGTCAAGGTACCCGTTGTGATCGAATATAAGGCGGGGGCCAATACGATTATTGGTACAAACGCGGTCGCCAAGTCGGCATCCGATGGCTACACGCTTTATCTCACCACGATCACGACGGCGATCAATCCCTTTGTTTATACCAACCTGCCGTTCGACTTTAAGAAGGATATGAAAAATATTGTGTTGCTAGGCGTTGCGGATAATGTATTTGCTGTCACGTCCAAGATGGGCATTAACAACGCTCAAGACATGATTGCCTATGCGAAAAAAAATCCGGGTCAATTTACCTATGGTTCTTCGGGCATCGGAACGATTCACAATTTGTTAATGGAGTTGATTGCTGACCGGATGCAGGTTCAGGTCAACCACATCCCCTACAAGGGTGCGATGGCAGCTGTGACAGATGTCTTGGGGGGCAATCTGATGGGCTACTTCGGTACGATCTCTGCACAGCGCGAATTCATCAAGCGTGGTGATCTGAAACCCTTATTCGTAACTTCGGCCAAACGATCGATTTATTTGCCTGAGGTGCAGACTCTTGCTGAGGCGGGTTTGCCACCAATTGCGACCGGTTATTGGATGGGGCTGTCGGCGCCAGCCGGCACCTCGGATGCCATTGTGAATCTGTTGAACAAAGAGATCAATGAAGTCTTGCGCACGCCCGAAGTGATTCAAAAATTTAACCAACAAGCGATTGATCCCATGGGCGGCACACCCAAAGAAATGGATACGTTCTTCGATGAAGAATTAAAGCTCTGGCAGGCTGCTGCCATCGCCGCAAAGATCGTACCGATTTCTCTTGGTAAGTAATAGCAAGGAAACCTGTGACAGACCTTAATCCAACATACGATTTGATTGTGATCGGCGGTGGCATCGCTGGGCTCACTGCCGCCGTGCGTGCGGCTGAGCTTGGGCTGCGACCGCTCGTACTCGAACAAGGTGAGGGCGTGGATTACCCGAACAACTCGCGTCAATCCGGTGGTATTTTGCATATCGGTTTTCGTGATCCGTTTCGAGAGGTTGAGGATTTAGAACAACATATCGCACGCGTGACTGCCGGTGAGGCGAAGCCTGAGCTTGCCAGTGCCTTAGCCCAGCACGGTGCAAGGCTAATCACTTGGTTGCAAAGCAAGGGCGCAAAGTTCATGCGGTTCAATCCGCAAGAAGGGTATCGCTGGTGCATGGCGCCGCCTCGTGCCTTGAGGGCGGGGATCGACTGGAAAGAACGCGGCCCAGATTTGATTTTGCGTCGGCTCGCGCTTGAGCTAGTTGAGCGTGGCGGTACGCTTCAGTTAGGCGCGCGTGCGTCTGAATTGTTGCTTGAACAGGGGCGTTGTGTGGGTGTGCGCGGTACCTGCCACGGTGAAGAAAAAATCTGGCGAGCGCCATACTGTGTGCTGGCAGATGGTGGGTTTCAAGCCAACCGCACATTATTTGAAAAGCATATCGGCGCAGGGTTTGACGGCGTATTTCAACGTGGTGCCCGCACGGGTCGTGGCGACGGTTTGACCATGGCGTTGGCAGCAGGGGCAACCTTAACCGAGGGCAATCGCTTTTACGGCCACGTGTTGTGCAGCGATGCTAAACACAATGATCAGGTGTGGCCGTATCCTGAAGTCGATGCCTTGGCCACGGCAGGCATCGTGATTGATGCGACAGGCAAACGGTTTGTGGATGAAGGGCGCTCGGGCGTGCACTTGGCCAATGAGTTAGCCGCCAGTGCCACAACAGAGAAGATGTTTGCAATCTTCGATCAAGCCATTTGGGAAGGGCCCGGCACCTCTGCGCGCATCCCTGCGAATCCACTGCTTGAGCGCGCGGGTGGCACCATCTTGCGTGCCGAGACCGCGGCTGACTTGGCCAAGCAAATGGGTGTCCCGCCTGAGGCGTTTGTTGAAACCTTGACCCAGTACAACCAGGCCTTGGCGGTTGGAAGCTTGCAGACACTACCAACGCCACGCTCAGACAAAGTCACGCCTATGCCGATCGTGCAGGCGCCACTGATGGCGATTCCGATTTGCCCGGGTATTACTTATACGATGGTCGGCATCGATATAGACGCGCACGCGCAGGTGCTCGATGCAAACGCGACACCGATCCCAGGGTTGTTCGCAGCAGGCGCCACGACCGGTGGGCTTGAAGGTGGTAAAGACTCAGCCTACATTGGTGGGCTGATCAAGTCAGGTAGCTTTGGGTTACTGGCGGCCGAACGCATTGCGAGTCTTGAGGGCAAACAAGTGTTGCTCGAGCAGCCTAAGCGCAATGAGCCCCACGCCACCACTGCACAAATAAGTGCAAACAGCGATGTAGGTACCGCAGGCAGCCGCAGCCTTGGAAAAAACACAAGCGCAGGCACTGAACAGAGCGAAGCTAGTAACTTAGGAAGCGGTGCAGCCATCAGTTTTTCTGGCAAAAGCTACCCCGCAACAGCATACGGCCTCGCACGTTTTCCGGTCTTGCACGCCACGATTAAATTCGGCAAGCCAGTGGCAGTAGGTTTATCCCTAGTGGTAGCGGTGCTGATGTACACGTTATTATCAAGCTTGCTCGGTTGGTTGAGTGTGCCCTTGGCGATTGCTATTGGCGTGTTTGTGCTGATCGTTGTGTTGGGTATTGTTGAGCTCGTCAAACTCGTGACAGAGTTTTTAATGCCAGAGTAGTGATTGGGCACCAATCATCAAAATAATCTGTCCAATGTGATCAGCAAAGATTGACGTTGTCGATAGTAAAGATTTAGGATGCCAAGCATAAAATTTCCTTTGCAATGAGCAAAGCTACTTTGGTGCCTGCAAGAATTATTTTGACGGTGCACAGTTCAAATAAAAATCTATTCAAAAAATGGGAGACAAAATGAAAGACCTGACAAAAAAAATACTCGCTAGCCTCATGCTGATGTCTTCGCTTGAGGTGGCTCACGCCGCATACCCTGATCAACCGATCAAGCTTGTTGTGCCGTTTCCGGCGGGGGGAACGACTGATGTGTTGGCGCGTACCTTGGCCGTTAAATTATCTGAACGCGTGGGTCAATCGGTCGTCGTTGAAAACAGAGCTGGTGCGGGTGGCACCATCGCAGCGTTAGCTGTCGCAAGAAGTGCTCCGGATGGCTACACTTTTATCCTAGGTACCTTTGGTACTCACGCTGTGAATCACGCGTTGGCTAAGAATCCGTCTTACCACCCGCTCAATGATTTTTCGGCGATTACCACCGTCGCTGAAGTGCCCAACGTCCTTATCGTATCGTCAAAGTCTCCGTATAAGACCATGGCAGAGTTGATTGCAGCGGCAAAAGCGAAGCCAGGTGAACTGAGCCACGCCAGTACAGGTATTGGTGCTTCGCCGAGTTTAAGTTTTAATGTTTTAAAGCTGATGAGCAAGATTGATGTGATTGAAGTCATGTACAAAGGCGGAGCCCCTGCAATGACTGCAATCTTTGCAGGTGAAGTCACTTTTGGCTTTGATGGCGTCACAACCTCAACACCACACATCAAAGCTGGCACGCTGCGCCCGTTGGCCGTGAGCAGCTCGTATCGCATCCCGACGCTGCCCGATGTGCCTACGGTCGCTGAAAGTGGCTACCCCGGGTTTGATGTCGCAGCTTGGTATGGGATCTGGGCGCCCGCGAAAACCCCTGCTGCAATCGTCAATAAAATGAACGCCGAGCTTAATGCCATCTTGAAGATGCCAGACGTGCGCGAAAAGTTTGAAGGTGCCGGAGCAAAGATGATGGGTGGTTCGGTCGAAGATTTTGTCGCTTTTAACAAAAAAGAGTTTGACCGTTGGGCAGCCTTTATTCGCGCTAGCGGGATAACATTGCAAGATTGAAGCCACACTGGAGTATTGAGAATGAGTCGACTCGTCACGAAACTTAAGCTATTGCTGTTTAAGTTGTCGCCTCATCTCGCAGTGACTCTGGGCGTTGAGTTTCCGTTGAAATCTGAAAATCGGTTGTTTCTTGAAAATCAGATTTTCGCTTTACTCAATGCGCGCTTTAAGCAACAGGCTGGCCGCGCGCGCTGCCTGTTCTTGGGCACAGATAAGCGTAGCTGGCATTACCCTAAGTGCCTAGACGCCGACTTGTTGACAATGGATATAGAGCCCAAAAAAGCGATTTACGGCAATCGGGGTCAGCATACGATCGGGTCAGCTGGCGAGCTGTTGCAACACTATGCGCCTCGTTCTTTTGACGCGATCATTGCAAACGGCTTGATCGGCTTTGGCATGAATAAACTGGAGGATTGCGAAGCGCTTCTGGCGGGTACGCATGCTTTGCTCAAAGAAAATGGCTTGTTAGTACTGGGCTACAACGATGGCGCTGAGTTTGTGAATTTCAAAGTGCGCGATTCAAAAAATTACAAATTATTCGAAGAATTTGTGCCGAATCATCAAACGCTTAATCGCTGCCAATACGAGTTTGGCGATCACACGTTTGTTTTTTTAAAGCCGATGTCTTGACGCAATCGTAATAACAGTTCATGTGCAATAACAATTCAAAATTTCAAAAAAAATCTTTGTCTGTTCAAAACAAACTCAAAGGGGACAACATGAGTACTAAAGGAAGCATGCCGTCACGATCGTATGTCGCTAAGGCCGTTCTGTTGACGGCATTCTTGGTGGGGGCTCACTCAAGCAGCCTGGCGCAAAGTTGGCCAACCGCGCGCCCCGTTAAAGTGATTGTTCCCTCGGCGCCCGGGGGCAGCTCTGATCCCTTGGCCCGTTTGATGGCTGAAGAGTTAGGTGGTGCCTTAGGTGGGACGTTTATTGTTGAGAATCGCCCTGGCGCAAACGGCAATGTGGGTGCCTCGCACGCAGCGAAGGCTGAACCCGATGGCTATACCCTTTTGTTTTCGTGGCCTGGCACCTTGATCTCTGCTGTCACGATGTATAAAGCAAAGCCCTTTCATCCGATCAATGACTTCGAACCCATTGTATTGATCGGCTCGATTCCAAATGTCATCGCAGTCGATGCAAAATTGCCAATCAAGTCACTGAACGATTTGACTGAGTACGCCAAGAAAAATCCTGGCAAATTAAATTTTGGTTCAACCGGTAGCGGTAGTTCTTGGCACCTTGCCGCCGAGCTGTATAAAAAGGTAACGGGCGTACAGATGGTGCATGTGCCCTACACCAGCCCTGCCGCTGTGAACAAAGATTTAATTGGCGGCGACTTACAGGCGGTGTTTCCGGGCACGATGGCGATTGCCAGCCTCGTTAAAGACGGCCGCTTGCGCGCGCTCGCGATTATGGCTGACTCGCGCACAAGCGTGTTGCCTGATGTCCCCAGTACAAAAGAGCTAGGGTTTCCAGAGCTTGAATCCACAACTTGGTTTGCCTTTTTGGCACCAAAAGGGACTTCGTCCGAAGTTGTGAAAAAAGTGAATCAAACGGTGAATACGGTACTGACCAAGCCGGCCCTTCGCGAAAGAATGACGAATCTAGGCTACACCATCATGGGTGGAACACCTCAGCAGTTAACCGACTATATGAAATCAGAGATCGTAAAGTGGGGCGAGGTTGTTGAGTTTTCGGGCGCAAAAATTGACTAACGACGGACGTCAATGTGTTGAGCACTAGCTGACCCTAAGCAGAGAGAAAATATGAAACCTGATTTGTATACAAAAGTGATCCTCACAGTGATTGCTTTGGCCTTAGCGATCATTGCAGGCGAAAAAATCATCACCGACGCGCATGCGCAAAACCGTCCGACTAAGGTGGTGATTTGCGATGCGTACGGTAGCAAGTGCGCTGGTATCGATGGATATAACGACAACGGCGCCTTGTACATTAGGTCAAAATAGTGCGTGGGTGCCTGGCTGGGTGCGGCAATAGCTTTTATTAGCGTAGGGCTAATTCTCTTTTGGTGAAACATAATGAAAAAACTGATCACGACTTTGCTATTGTGTAGCGCCTTCTCGGCATTTGCTCAAACAAAGCCGGCGTACAGCGTTGCCGAAATACGCTACCTTGATAAAGTCGGTTATGACGCGGTGCTGCTTCCAAAAATTCAGTCTTTGTTGATAGATGCGGGCGCTGAAATAATCGTGGCGGGTGGCAGAAGCCAAGCGATCATTGAGACGCATGAGAAAATCGATCGCATCACGATCGTTAAATTTTCAAGTTATGAAAAAGCGGCGTCTTTTTATGCATCGCAAGCGTATCAAGAACTCAAACTGATCGCTGCGAAGTATGTCGCTATTAGTGTCTATATTGTCGAGGGTGACTAACTCTGAGGCGGCTGAATGGCGAGTTCAAGGCGTCTGGTCGGCGGGATCAAGACTCGTGCGTCTTGATCCGCCTGTCAGGCCTTGTCTGTATGAGCGCGGAGGGTTCCGCGACTGTCGTTAAAACGCTTTGTTAATTGAAAGGCTAATTGTCTGAGTCGTCGTTTTAGCAGATGAGCTACCGATCAACGAGCCAGAGTAATTCACGTTGGTATTGCCGTTAGTATTGTTAAAGGTCGACGAGTAGTTTGCAGTTTGATTGGGCGTCATTGCCAAGTTGTAGTTCAGGTCGATAAACCACGATGAGTCTAAAAAGTATGTTGCACCGACTGTGAGCGCACCGCCCACAACCCACTTAGAGCTTGAGAAGTTTTGTGGGGTGCCAGAGATGTCGGTGCGGTTGCCTTTGATGTCGGCAAAGCCGACTAAGTTGTCAATGTTAGTGTTGACCTGCGTAAGCGTGGGGCCTGCGCCTGCGTAGACAAAGCTTTTATCAAACGAGTGACCGATGAAAGGCATCAGTGCTAACTGATGCGAAACATTAGTTTTGAAAGTGCGCACAGTGGCATTGCCGGTAAAGGGTGTTGAACCGTATGAACCGTATTGTGGGATCAAAAAGTTTTCAGTCTTTGAACTGAGATCTAAACCGTTATACGAAAACTTTGCGCCCCAAAGCCACTTTGACTCTTGAAAGTGCTTGAAATAACCCGCTTGAAGCGTCGGTGCAACGCCAGTTTGCGATGGCATGTTGAGATTGACAGGTGGCCCTCCTGCATTGCCCGATGACATGTACGCACCGGTAGTTTTGTTATAGGCATCAGACAGACCGGTTGCCTCGAGGCTCTGATTATTAAAGCTCGTAGAGTTCAAGCTCGCGCCAATACCCAAGTAGAACGCACTGTTGGGGACTAGGCTTTGAGCCGCTGCTATCGTTGGCGCGCAGAGCGCGAGCGGTAAGAGCAAAAGAGATAGTTTTTTCATGATGATCATAGGTAGGACGAAACAGCACCTTATACGCACATAAAACATGCACGTGAAGGCAACTGATGAATGGCTTGCTAGCTGTTGGTGACAGTGCAAGAAGAGGTACCGTTACTTTGTTGCGCGGCTGCAAGAGTGCTACCGCTTAAATGACTCGGTCTGCGTGATGCTCGAGCGAGTGAAGGACTTTGAGCCGTCCTGGAAGCAGAAGAGTGACTAAGAGTACTCTACTTTTTTTGAGCTTTACAAGCTCTCTGGAAGCAGGGAGCTTGTATTGATACAGATCAAGTCAGTGCGCAGCACGGCTTACTTGAGCCCATCAATGAATGTTTTGATTTTTGTATGCATGTCGTTAGTTGCCGTATCTGAGCGGCAGACAGCAAATTGATTGAAAACGTTTAACGCTTTGCCGCACTCACCATCAACAGAGGGGGTGTGGGCACCACGGTTTGAGGTGTCCCAGCCGTGCGTAGCGGTTGGGTAGTGTGTCCAAGCCGTTGCGTCTTTAAAGACGCGCGTCGGGCAGCGTTCAGGCGGAGTTGCAGTATCTTTGCCCGCAGTAAATACTAGAACGGGTCCCCAGTACGGGCCAAGCATCGGATCATCGCGCCATCCCTTGCTATTGCATACGGGATACAGACTAAAACCTGCGCGATATAAACCGCGAGCCTGTTCAACGATGAAGGGTTCGTCCGTAAAGGTGCGTAGCACGGTCCAGCCGCCTTGACTGCCACCCATCAAGAATAATTGTTTCGGGTCTACACCCTGACTCAACAACCATTTGCCAGCAGCGATGGCATCTAAGGTTCTGGCATTTGCACCAAGTCGCGTGTACGTCACCCAGTTTTCATTTTGGCCTCTGCTCCAGTAGCTATCCAACACAAGTGTGTTGGCGCCCAGCTGATCCCGTGCCCAAACCGCGGTCGCAAAGTCGCCGGGTGTCAGACCGTGTCCACCATGCACAATGACGAAAGTGGGCCTGTTTGCAACCCCTTGCGGGTGCGGGGTCCAACTCGCTAACAAATTGCCTTTGTTGTTATAGGTCGGGATGATCGGGCGCATGGGCGCCAGCTTGACTTTAACGGTGTTGTTGTAGAGGCTGTACTTTGTAATGGGCCGCTCAGGTGCGACCGTGGCAACGATGGGAGGTTGAAAATAGTCAATGTCAGCCGTCGCTAGGGGTACGCTCGCGCAACCCGTTAATAACGCACAAACTGAAGCCAAAACCCCATAACGTATGCGTCGCAAGGCCAAGGTCTGCATCATTAGACAGTGTTCCTGTAATCAATACTCAATTTCGAAACATAAAGTACACCGCCCCTAACAAGCACAAGCCTGCTCCGATATAGTGGGCTTTAAACGGCTCGTCCATATAGAAAACAGCAAAGAGTACAAAGACCCACGAATGAAAAGGGCCCCAGAAGGTTCGACAAATATGTCATCTGCTGATAATACTTTACAAAAATAGCCGATGAACTACCTGACGACGACTGCGGGTGTCGCCGGAATTGCGCCCGGTATTTTTGCGATTGTGACGAGTGTTGACATGAATTCGATCACTTCTTTCGTGTATGAATCGTCGTCATCCGCAATGTCGTAAGTCACACCCTTGTAGATCACTGTGGCGGCAGGCCTGAGGATTTTTGTATCCCGATAGACTTTGAAGAGCGCGTGCGATTTTTTGTAACGATCGTTGTAACTATCAAGTACAGACTTTGTTGGATGGATCATCACCATCTTCGAGCCATCACCTTCAAACTGCGTATTCAGAACCGAGCCTAAAAAATCAAATACATTACCTGGTGAACGTATGCCAATCACGAGCTCCATGTTTTTCACACCAACGTATGAAGATTTAAATGCTTGAATGATCTGTGTGTAATATTGATCAGATTTTTTGTGCCGAGGCGAATCTTGGCAATAAGAGGATTTGCTAAGCAAATTTCCCATCAACTCTTCGGCTCTGAATTGATTGACGCAAACACGTGGCTTCATTTCAATTCGCATGAGTTGATAGGCCTCGTTACCGTTGACAAATGTCTTGTCTAAAGAGAGTACGCCCTTGGCAAGATGATCAATGGTTGTAGGCCCGAGCGCTTCTAACGATTTTGTGAGTACGGCTTTCTCAAGCGGTGGGCCGATCGGAGTTTTAATCGGTGCATTCTCAACGGTTAGGCCCGACTCAATTAGTAAAGACAGAAGCTGCTGAAAGTGTTCATAATTCGGATCTACAGGATCATTGTTAAATCGTTGGACCAGCGTGTTATTGCTGCGCAGCTCAATCCCTTCAAGCAAGAGCGTGTACGTAACTGCTCTTGGTAAAAGTCTCTCTGTCCCCTTAAGCCCCAGCACGCCTAGCGGTATCTCTTTCAGAAAAGACTGCAAAAACTGCGCGTTATCCAAGGAGGCTTGGGTAAAAGTAAATCCATTATTGACCGATACACCGAGTGATCCCCCGGTCGTAGAGCTTACCGCTGCTGCACCCACAGACGTTTGAGCGGTGGTTAAGCCGGCGTCTGTCGTGACATTTCCTGTTCCAATGACAGACGGTATATCAAGAAAACTCATCGGCATATTTTTTGATGCGCGTACAATATTCAAGAGAATATTGTCGTTACTGTAGCCCTCAACGGCATCCCGATACGCCGAAGACATATTGTTAAAGCTTGTAGAATTAATGGTGGTACAGCCGCCCATTAAGCTCAACATTCCGATCAGAATGATCCGACGCAATGCCATCATTTTATTTACCTTGCTTCAATAAAAGATTGAGCATCAGTCTGGGTAAAGTTCGTTCCAGAAGGCGCATTGATGTCCCGTTCTAGAAGCAATCTCATTCGCGCCATACGCCTGATACGTATGGATATTGTTGGGCGTAAAGAACATCACTTTTGTTGAGGCTGGGTTGCTCTGCGTTCCGTCATATCTTGGCCATTCAGGTTGCCCCGTGGCTTGCGGTGGGTTGCCCCGCATAAAAGATGCCAGATAAGAAATGATTTGATCGCCAAGCTGCTCTGAAGCTTTAGGCAAATCGGGGGCGTCTGTCGCAGCGGTGTTGGACAAATGCGGAAACAAGTAGTTGAGAATTGAAGAGTGAACCGCGCCAAGCGTAAACCCAGGAGCCTTTCCCTTGGCAATACCAACGCCTAACACCAGCGCATTGGGATCTGCGAATTCAAATTGATAGATGGGCGGCATTTTTGTAACCCCGTTCAAGCGATTGGCAGTACGTAAATAGAAGCAGTTATTAATTCCAATGTGGGGATTAAAGTCAGACAGCATCGAACCGAGGGTCGCGCCATTAAGGTCTTTAGGCTTCTGGACGCTTTCAAAATAGCGCTCAATCATTTTTTTATAGGTGCCACGATCATCTTTGCCATAAAAGGCGGGTAGATAAAAGCGCGTCAAATTTTCAAGGTTCACTGGAAATTGGGTGTGGGTGCCGTTGTCGCCCAAAGAGTCGTAAGCAACGTAAAGGCGCAACTCATTTTGCGCACCGCCCATCATCAAGGGTACGGTGACGATTTTTCCACTGACCGCACTTTCTTTGAATGAGCGCGGAACAGTTTGATTATGCGTCACTGGCGTGAAACTCAAGACTTGGTTACCGGCCTCAAAGGTCTGCGCTTCAAGTAAGTCTTTGACAGATATTTTTTTCAAACAAGTTAAGGATGCCGTGGCCGAATAATTGGTATCACCGGGCGTTGGACAGCGGTAGCCTCGCTGTGGGTCTTTGGCATTGCTCGCCACCGACTGCCAGATGGGCGTGGCCAATGCCTGCTCAAGGGTTGGTAGCTCTTGCAAACAACCCGCGCTAATTAAAAAGGCCTTGTGAAATAAACCCTGAACTGCCTCGGGGCTCGCCAAATGCTGACAAATAGAGCCGGCCCCTGCTGATTCACCCGCAACGGTTACGTTTGTCGCGTCACCGCCAAAGGCTGCGATATTCTTCTGAATCCATCGTAGGGCTTCGCGCTGATCTTCTAAACCTAAATTACCATTCGTGGCAGGGTCCATCGCAGGGTGTGGCATGAAGCCAAAAAGCCCAACGCGGTAATTGATTGACACGACAATCATTCGCCCCCGCTGCGCTAAGCGGTCGAGTCGATATAAGTTTGAACCACCACCCACAAACGCTCCACCTGGGATCCATACAAAAACGGGAAGCTTTTCGTTAGGCTTTAGGTCAGACGGCGCCGAAACATTGAGATATAAACAATCTTCATTCAAGCTTTCTTCGGTCAGGTTATAACGCGCCGCCTGCGGGCAATTGCTCGCAAACCTCGAGGCATCTTTAACGTTAGACCAGGGTGATGTCGGAGTTGGTAGGGCAAAGCGCTCAGCCGTTGCGTACCGGATACCCTTAAATTCATTCACACTTTCGCGGGTATTTGCGAGCCCTTTTAATTGACCGGCAGGTGTTTGAAGAACGACCTCGTGCGGTTGGGCAAGCGCTTCAAATATAAAGAGAAATCCGATGAACGTAAAAATGCTAAGAAGGAAATTCTTCTTCATGTCGTCATCAAGATCATTGCCGCTCGCTTTTAAATTTGAAGAGCTATAACAAATAGATGACACCTATTCGTGCGACTATTTATAACAGACTTACCTCCTGCCAAGGCGGCTCTTAGCGCAAATGCCAACGTTTGCATGAAAATCATGATTTAAATCACGGTTTGAACCTTTGGCGCCTGGTGCGTCTGAAATCAGTGAATCAGGGGTCGCATGAACGAATCATCGACGTTCACTCAAAAGACTGTTACCGTGTTCACGTAGTCGAGCCGTTATCGTCAGAGCGTGAACGCCTTGCTCTTAATACAACTATGAGCCTCCAATGGCCTACAACGTCACGACTATTCTTCAATATCACCGACGCTATATTGAAAGATTCTTTTTTAAAGAAGTAGGCGGGTGGTTCAAGATTATTCGGTTTCTTGGGTTAATAGGCTTTGTCGCGCTTGCAGCGCTGATTGCCTTGACGATCTATGTCGACCCGCTGCCCCCGAGCACCGCCTACCTTGCGACAGGTCAAGAAGGATCCTCTTACAAAAACCTGGCTGAGGCGTTTCAAAAGACTTTTCAGAGCAACGCCATCCAATTAAAGCTTGTACCCACCACAGGCCTAGGGGATGGCTTAAAAGGCCTCGAGAGTGATGCGTCTGAAGTCAATGCAAGCTTCTTAACCTCTGGCATCGTTTCGGCTAAGCAGTATGCAGAACTCGTGTCGCTCGGCAACGTTCAATATGCCCCGCTTTGGTTTTTTTACAAAGGCGACACGATTAGCACCAATGATCCATTTGAATATTTTGCAAACAAAAGAGTTGCGATTGGGCCAGCGCAAAACGCGACAAACAAAATCTTTAAGATGTTGTACGCGCTTAATCAAAACAGCATACCCAACACTGCTAATTTCTTTGAACTGCCTAATAAAGACGCTGCTGAGCAATTGCTTGCAGGAAATCTCGACGCGGCATTTATCGTTGACAATTATGAGTCGCAAACTGTTCAAAAGTTGCTGAAAGGCAAAGATATCAAGATTATGAATTTTCCCTTGGCGGATGCATACTTAAAGCATTTGCCATTTTTACAAAAACTTGTGGTGCCCAAAGGGTCGATCAGACTAGACTCGATTTATCCCTCTGAAGATACGACCATTCTTGCAACTACCACTACTTTACTAGTAGAAAAAAGAATGCACCCAGCGATTCAATGGGCCTATCTGATTGGGGCAAAAGAGATAGGCGCGCGCTCTGACACGTTTTTTGCTAAAGCCGGTTATTTCCCCAAAAATCTCGAACAAAGCTTTCCATTAAGCACCGTGGCACAGCGCTTCTATGATCAGGGTGTGCCCGGAGTGTTCACGTACTTTCCGTTGTGGTTAGCAAGTGTTGTAGACCAAATTTGGGTCTATGTGTTGTCGCTTTTTCTTGTCGTCTACTCTGCTTATACAGTACTGACTTCTGTCCGTCTGTTTCCAAGTGTATTTTTGATGAACAATATGTTTCTGAGTCTAAGAGAACTAGACGAGGCCGTTGCAAAGGCTGAAACGAAAGAGCAAATCCAAGAGATCGCTGACGCTTTAGAAATCTACGAAAAAGAAATTTACGAAAACTGGATCGTAGAAAAAAATTCACGCTTTTATTTCAATCTTAAAAATGCACTAAGTGGCGTCAAGCGCGATACACAAGAAAAACTCAAAGCGCTAAGTGGATAAAACTTGATAAAAATCCACTCAACATTGCCATAATTCTTTGTGAGATAAACATGTTTTCTAAATTCTTCATTGATATGTCGTACGGTCAAATCATAGTTGTTTACTGTGCGATGGGGCTATTCGTCCTGTACGGCGTATTTTTTACGTTACGCCGAGTATGGCCCAATTTCATTATTCAGGATGTGGATTCTGATTTTATTTCTGGGTTGCATGCGGCGTTATTCACAATCACTTTTTTGACGCTAGGCTATTCGCTCTCAAATGTGACTGACACTGTTGATAAGTATCAGCAAGACGTGACGGTTGAAGCAAACGAGCTGAAGACACTCGATATGCTCGCCACGTTTTACGACACACCGGGTTCAATGGAACTGCGTCAAGACTTGCGCAACTATGCATTATCAATCGTGAATGATGAATGGCCAGGACTATTTATGGGCGAAGGCAGCGACAAAACATTAGAGCTGCAGCGCAAGATGCGGGCAGACTTGCAACAGTTTCATCCAACCGATGGCAAGCAATTAGCGATATATAGCCAAATGTTAGAAAGCGTTCCTAAAATTGTTCATGCAAGGCTTGCCAGAATTTTGAACGCAAATACTAAAGTTTCGCGACCATTCTTGGCGACTAACAATATTGGATATCTTGGCGTTCTGATTATTTCGGCGTTAATGCTCACACAATTTACTTGGTTCAGATTTTTTACACTCAACATACAAGTGGTGGCCGTCTCGTTTCTTTTTGCAGCGACGATCGTACTAGACAATCCCTTTAGCGGAGTGGATCGAGTTTCGCCTGCGCCGATATTAAATATTGCAGAGTCTTCGCTGATTACGTTTTAGCGTTCGACCAGTAAGGCTCCTGTGCGGTGCCGCTCTTTGTGAAGCTCAATTTGAAAGGTAGTTATGTCGAATAAGAAAATTGAAGTCATTTCTAGCGATATTCTAAAGAATAAAACACTGAGTGATAAAAAGATTTATGTCATCGAGGGCGAGGTTCGTGTTCGTAAAGGCGTGACGCTTAGCATTCAGGATAAGGTGACGATTTTATTGGTCAATGGGGTGTTTTCTAAAAGTTTGATCCGCCGCTCGGCACTCATTTTTGCGCAAGGCTCGACGCTGTCAGCGAAAAGAGTCTATATCAAAGCATGTACAGGGCAACACAAGCCGGTTAAGAACGCAGACAACGGCGGCGTTTGGTTTTTGGGTAACTACAAAGACGCTAGCAAGGATAAGATCTCAGTGAAGGTCAATCGAAAAAATAGCTTGTCTAGCTTCACCGCAAGTTCTGTGACCACGCATTACCTAGGCCGACAAGATTCTTACATCAGTGCTAAGACTAGCAGGGTGTTAGACATCGGTGATGACATTGATGGCTTTTCAGTCTTGGGCGTCAGCCCAGAAGAGTGGAGTATCGCTTCGGTGCGAACTTTTTATTCGGCCGATGATGGTATCGATGTCACCAATTCACATATTAAACTTGATCGCCTTGAGATCAGGCATCCGGTCGAAGATGGCATGAATATCAGCAGTAGCAGAGTCGAAATCCACAAAAGTCTACTGTTAGATGTCACGAAAACTAGCGAAACAGATCGCGATTTGTTTGATCTAGAGACCGATGATGGTGCGTCATTCGTAGAACTTTATAGTCGTTGCTGGGTGCGGCTAAAAGGCGTGTTTGGCGATCAGGTGGTGTTGAGTTCAACCGACATGCCCCACCCAGTCGTTAGAGACGACAATGAGGTACCTTATGCGTTTGAAGGCCAACTTAAAAAATCCTCGCTCATTTATTCGATTGATAACGATTAGTGATGGCCCGCCGAGTCAACTTTGATTTCCCACCTCTTGATACCTGATGCCATGCCGAAAACTTTTTTTGTTGATGCGCACCATCCAGATTGGGCAGATCGCGCTCTGGCGATGACCCGAGAATACTTCACCTGGATGGACGAGCAGATTCAAGCAACTTGCCATGCCTCTATTGAGGAACTTGTGGGCATGCCGTTGAGTGCCTATGTCACGTTTTCGATGAACATCATCACCCCTAAAGACGGACTCGACGCTGTGTTTTATCTTCTGGCGACTGAAGGCGAGCCCGTTGCGATGGGCGGTTTACGGCGGTTACCGAGCGGGCATGGTGAGGTGGTGCGAATTTATACAAAGCCAGAGCATCGAGGTCAGGGCTACGGAACCACAGTTCTTGAAAAACTGATTGTTGAGGCGAAAAGCCGTGGGTTCAAAACACTCAACCTCGATACAGGTATCTTTATGAAAAATGCTCAATCGATGTATGCATCGAGTGGCTTTGAGAAATGTGAACCCTATGAAGGGGCGGAGCCGCCTGCCCGGCTGTTACCGTACTGGTATTTTATGAAGCTCGAACTTAGATGACTTTATCTTTCACTTGAACGGGGAGGATTTGCTCGCCTTTCGTTAAGAAAATAATCCCTGCAAACGCAGCAATACTAATCATTAAGACTAGGCTAGGGTCGTGCTCTTTGAATATGAGCCCAAAGCTAAAAGTACCAAACATGAGGCTCGCATTTAAGCTGATTGGGATCAGCGTTGAGACGACTTGAATGTCTGCTTCGGATAACCCGCGAAGGATCGCGACGTTATTTGGAGGCGTGAATAAACCAGTGGCGGCGCCGAGTAACAACAAAAATACAGAAAAATGCCACACGCCCCAGCGATCTATAAACAACAAATATAGTAGGCATGCACTCAGACTCAGGCAAGAAGCGAACAGCATCAAGCGCTTCGCAGAAAAGGTGTCTGCTTGACGGCCAGACCAGGCCGATAACAATAAAAAACCAAGAGGATAAGACAAGAAAATAAAACCACTTACCGTTGGCGTTGCGCCAGCTTGGTTTTCTAAAATAAAGGGTGTTAAGAAACGAAGCCCGCCCATCACGCCTTGAAAAATAAACAGCATCAATAGACCTGCAAAGACATTGGGTAATTTCAAAATATCTGTGAGTTTCATCCGGGGGTGTAACTGCCGCGCAGGTGGCTGATCGGATGGTATTGACTTGTGGGCAAGCAGCGCTAAAGCCAGCAAAAATGGAGCAGTCCCAAAGAATAGCCAGCGCCATTCAAAGTGCGAGGATATGAATCCACCAACGGGCAAGCCCAGAATCATGCCGACCCCTGCGCCTGTCGACAACAAACCAAACGCCCACCCCAAGCGCTTGGCACTCACCCACAGCGCAAGCAGGGCATAGCTACTGGCCACAATGGCCCCAATTCCGATGCCCTGAACCATTCGGCTGACGATAAGTACGGATAGGGAGGGCGAGGCCCCGCAGGCAATAGTCGCCAACAAGGCAAGATAGGTGCCCGTTAAAAAAAGGCGTGAAAAACCAAGTCGCTGGCCCAGCCAACTCGCACTAACCAACGTAGCGACAAGCCCGAACAAGAGACCGCTAATAACATAGGACACCGCGTGCGCGGATACCTGCAGCTCACGCGCCATATCTGGCAGGGCAACGACGATCATAAAAGACTCAAACTGAAAAAAGCAGGCTGCTAACGCGACGCAGTAAACCAATCTTTTTTCTGCAGGGGCTTCGAGTCGACTGTCGATCAAAGCGAAAAAATGACCATTGAAGGGTGTGGGGCTGTGACAGACCTCAAGTCGCTCATTTGGTAACAGGCGTCCTGATAGAACACCCACGAGTCTTCGAGACCAAACGACGATTTCACTAAACCCGGCGTTTGCTTGTCTCGTTGGGCGATATGTTCTAACAACGCGTGTAAAAGAAGCGCTTTGTCGCGATCTGTACCTGACTCTAGGCGCAGGGTTTCATCCGGAAGCGCAACTCGCTCTCGATCGTTAAAGATAGATTCGCTTTTTGTTATTTTTTGCAACCGTAACAGCGCGGCAGAGACATCTTCTAATTGTGACGCAAGCCTGATGGCCAGGGGGTTGCGTCGTGCAGCGTGAAGGTAGGGTGTGCGGTCTGGCACATCCCAGGTGCGATAGGCATAGCGCACTGAGTTGAGTAAGGGATCTGCCAGTTGCTCGACGAGCTTCTCAACATCAGTTCTTGATTGGATGCCGAGAGTTTGTCGAAGTATCTCACGTTCGTCAGCGTAGCTTGTTGCTCACCAAGGGTGGCACGATCTTTGAAGGCTTGTTGAACCTTGGCGAGCGTATTGTTGAGCTGCTCAGCGCCCAATCGACTTCTTTCAGTTCGTATATCCAAATACCCATAGATCTCGGCGATTTCATTTGGGTGTATATGTTTAAAGCCACGGTCGACTTGGCGCTGAATCTCGCGCAAGGCCTTTGACAAACCCTCTTCACCGACCTCAACTGTGGGGATCAGCGCAGGTGCAGCTTCAAGAGCCCCTTTCGAGGGCGAATATTTAGAACGGATTTTTTCTGAGAGTAGCCAAAGATCGGTTGATAACAAATTGGCTAACAGTATTGGTGCAATCAGCGTGCTGTTGCACAAGACATCGAAGATGTTAGGGGATACTGTCGCGCTAGGATCGAGCGTTGTGTCTAGCGGCCTGACTGTCACAAAAAAGCTAGCAGTGCGTTGTTTTTCACCGTGAGTCTCGATTTAGGGCGTAGTGATCATTTCTGTGTTGATCTTACCGCTCTTTAGGAGTTTCGCTGATTTAGACTAATCCGCGCTTGAGTAGCTGAGTAACTTACGCGCGCTCTCTGGCCCAGTCACAGGAAGCCCTGCCGGGTTAAGTAAGCCAAGTTGCACCAGCACGCTGGCTTGATCCCAGTAAATGTGTTCGTGCGTCAATTTAAGGTTTTCGATTCCGGCCACCACGACAAAGGCAATTTCGACCTTTTTATTGGTTGGTGCGATGTTAGGAACCATCCACTCGATTTCTGCAGTATGAGTAAACGAAATGACCAACTCTTGCACGACTCTTGTGCGGCCGACGGTCACCGAAACGGTGTCGAATTTTACGTCGGGCGGAAAGAATTTTCCGACGAGATGAGCTGAATAGAATTGTTTGACGCCTTCGTAGCCATCGCCGCCGATCATATTGGGTACGTTCAAAAGATGCGGATTAGCGTTCATGGTTGACATGGTCGTATCCATGTCGCCCTGAATTTCTGCTGCAATGTGCTTTTGAAGCACATCTAACATGCCCTGCTCGTCAACAGAATAAGTCATACTTGATTGCTCCATGAAAAGACGACCACCTCTACACAACGTCACGCCGCCGCTGTATTCGAAGACACGTTCTCGTATGCAACGAGCGTTAGATGCCAAGTTATTGTACTTGCGTTATTACCGCACAAATCTTGGCCTCGCTGAGAATAAGATCATGTCTCGTCAGCTCGTGGCATACTATTTGCCTAATTCAACTACTCTTTGCGCGTTAAAGCGTACACGTTTCATAGGACACTGTGCGGATAAGTTTGCACACGCGTTGTAACTGGCGAGCCAGCGTTGGCATCAAAGCTAGCCCAATGATCAACACAATCTTTGTAGATCGCATTGAAACCAAGCGCATATGATCAAAGTATCGGCAGTTAAAGGCCCAACCGAACGAAAGCGCGCTTTTAGCGGTTGGGTGTCTCGGCTGCCGTTTTACTACGGCTGGGTGTTGATCGGCATCGCCTTCATCACGATCGCGATCGGGATTAGCGCGCGCACGTCGTTTTCACTGTTGCTGCCACCGCTCATCGACGAATTTCATTGGTCGCGCGGCTTAGCCTCGGGGGCTTTTGCGTTTGGATTTTTAGTGTCAGCGGTGATTAGCCCCACCGTCGGGCAAGTCATGGACCGCTATGGGCCACGTTTCTTGTTGCTCGCGGGTGCTTGCCTCACCGCGTTGGGCTTGTTTTTGGCCACATTGATGCAAGAGCCGTGGCAGCTTTATGCGACGCTAGGGTTTCTTGTGGGGGGCGGTACAAACCTGATGGGGTTTAGTGTTCACTCGATCTTTTTGCCTAATTGGTTTGTTCGTCGTCGTGGTTTGGCTCTTGGTATTGCGTTTTCTGGCGCGGGGATAGGGGCCTTGGTGATTTTGCCTTGGTTGCAAGACATTATCTTGCGCGCTGGCTGGCGTGCCTCGTGCTTGGCGCTTGGGGCAGTCGTGTTGTTTACTCTTGTGCCGCTGAGTTTTTTTGTCTGGCAGCGCCCTCAGGACCTGGGCCTCGAACCAGACGGACAGCGCGCTCAGACAGAGGCCGAAGTGAGTGCGAGGGTGTCAAACGTAGTTGACCATGTGTGGGTCAATATCGAATGGACCGTTGCTAAGGCGATGCGAACCCCACGGTTTTGGTGCATCATTTTTGGTTATTTTTGTGCACTCTTTGCCTGGTATGCGGTGCAAGTGCATCAAACAAAATATCTTGTAGAAGTCGGCTTTAGCCCAGCCACGTCAGCCTGGGCGCTGGCACTGGTGAGTGGCGTTGGTATGTTTGGGCAAATCGGCATGGGGGCACTCTCTGATCGGATTGGTCGAGAGTGGGCGTGGGGTGCCAGTTGTTTAGGTTCGGCGATCTCGTGCGTGGCCTTGCTTGCTCTTGAAGGTACGCCCACTCTGTGGTTGCTGTACGTGATGGTGCTATCGCAGGGTATGTTGGGCTATGGCATGACTTCGTTAATGGGGCCGATTGTCATGGAAATGTTCCAAGGAAAATCCTTCGGCTCAATCTTCGGCGTGGTGACGATCGCAGTGATGGCCGGCGGTGCCGTGGGGCCTTGGGTAACGGGTGTGATTTACGATGAGACGGGCAGTTATCGCGTCGCCTTTGCGCTCTCGCTAGCCTGTTGTTTGCTAGCGAGTATCGCGATCTGGATCGCAGCGCCGCGTAAGGTGCGGTTGGTGCAAGGACGAGTTAGGCGGTGAAGTAACTGAATGAACGATTAAATTAATTTTTACTTTGAAAATCAAGAATTTGAATATGGCGCTCGGGGCCGGAGTCGAACTGGCATGCCTCGCAGGCGGCATCAAAACATTCTTTCCCTTTCTGATCCAACAGTTATATGATTGTGGCGGGTGTGACGATTAAGACAAAAAAGGGGAAACTAATGAAACGACTAGCGCTCATCTTTACATCGATGTGTCTCGTCAGCAGCGCGTCGGCGATAGAACTGGTCTGTAAAGGTGAAAAAAGTAAATTACCAAATCAAAAAATCGTTTTCGTCGATTGCAAAGACAGAAAAGATATTATTGATATGCTCGAAGCCTCTTGGATGGAAATTAGAAGGCGGGGTTTTGGTAAAGAGTTAGAGCAGCGGTGCTTCGACCCATACCAGAACGCAAAGAAAATGAACCCCAACGTCTCACTAGAAGGCTCTTTGGTGAACCAGTATTTTTATTTTTGCAATATGGCTCTGCAGCATATTAAATGAGCTGGTCAATCAATCACGCGCGGGTTGGTCGCGCGATAACAGCACGCTGCCTCACGGACAGCGATACGTTTCAACTCCAGTGCGACAGAAAGTTTCATGTTGATTAACGGATCATCGATTGCTGAATAGAGGATTTAGACACGCCGATTGACATAAATCAGTGAGCCCAGCCTGTGCATTCGGCGACCTCTATTGTCGGTATCGACCTAGGCGTGACGCGGTTTGCCACGCTCTCAGACGGTACGGTATTTGAGCCCGTTAACGCCCTAGGCAAACACGCCGAAACACTCGCGAAGCATCAGCGTTGCTTGAGCCGCAAAACCAAATTCAGTAGCAACTGGAAAAAGCAGAAACAGAAAATCTCGCGCTTGCATCACCGGATTGCCCAGACCCGCCATGACTTTCTGCACAAGACTTCTACCCTAATCAGCAAAAACCACGCGATGATTGTGATCGAAGACTTGAAAGTCACCAATATGAGCAAATCGGCCAAAGGCACGGTTCAGGCACCAGGGCGGTGCGTCAAAGCCAAGTCAGGCCTGAACAAGTCGATACTTGATCAGGGCTGGGGCGAGTTTCGCCGCCAGTTAGAGTACAAACAAGTGTGGCGTGGCGGTGAGCTACTTACCATCGATCCGCGCAACACCAGCCGTATGTGCCCGGCCTGCAGGGACATAGCGGCCGAGAACCGAAAAACACAAGCCAAATTTGAGTGCGTCGAGTGCGGCTTTGCAGAAAATGCGGACCTTACTGCCGCAATCAACATACTAAGGGCAGGACATGCCCGGCTCGCCTGCCAAGTGAACGGTGCAATAATGCCGTCAGCAACAGGAACCCACCGAAGCGATCAACCTCATATCGAGGTTTACGCCGTAGGAATCCCCGTTCTTTAGGGCGGGGAGGACGTCAAAATCGAATGCCGCGGTTACGAAGGCGATTGCCAGTTCGAGCACGACTACTGCCACCCAAGAAAACAACCCACGCTAAGACGCCAACGGCAAAGCCTAGGTAATAACGCAAGCCGACGTTAGGGCGCCCGATCACTTCAAGTAAATTGAGTGGATTGGCAAATGAATTAAACAAGCCTGTAATGTTATTGACGACGTGCGCGCTCGCACCAAAGGTTACTAATAACCACCGACTCAGAGCGATTAATAAATCTAATACCAGCACCAGAAGTTTTGTGACCAATGATATGGGTGCTATTAAGCCGTGCCAAATACCGGCTAACGCGCCGTAGGGGTTGCGTATAAATTCTGCTTGATTGTGGCTGGCGCAACTGGCCAAAAGCAGCAAGCAACCAATACCAAAACATAGTCGGTAATTCATTTGTCGTACACCTCGCAAGGATAAGAGTGACGCAATCTAAATTGACCTGAAGTCATGATTTTGTGCACGAAGAATTTACTCGAGTAATGCTAGCACCTAAGCAGCACTTCCTTCTCAATTTTTGAACGATCGCCCTCGAATAACAGCACCGCGCTTTCGCTAGCGTGCTGCTTGTTATCAAGTATCGCGATCTAGAGCGCCGCTGTGTGCAAAGTACGTTTTGTGCAAAGAGGAATCAAAAGTTACTACAACGCATTGAGCTGTGCGGTTTTGTGCTACGAGTGTGCAACGACAATTTGTTTGGATGCAAGCACGTAAGTGCTTGATTTTGCTGGTGCCCGGGGCCGGAATCGAACCGGCACGCCTTGCGGCGGGGGATTTTTAGTGTAATGACACTACCAAGACCCACGCAAATAATGGCTGTCCCGATCGGTATGGTATTTGTGTCACGTTTTGTGTCACTCCGAAAGCCATAGAAATAGCGGCTCTTAGAGGCTCAGAATACATACTTTCTAGTGAGTGCCATTTCGGTTCCCAGTACAAGCGGGGGATTAAATCACAGAAAAACAGGGTAACTGTACACAGTCTCACCATATGAGACAGTGTGTGAGGTGAGAGGGTAGGTCTTATCTTAAAAAAATTGTACTGGCACTATCGGCGATCAACTCTAAAGCGTACTTGTAGTGACGAATTGCCATCACAGTAACCTTTTGTCGCTCATCAACTGCGTATCCCAGACCAAACTGGACACTCAGTCCACGGCAAACTGATCACCCGGTCCACGTCAAACTGATCGGCTAGTCCACGGCAAACTGGACAGCTAGTCCAGGCCAAACTGATCACCCCTGAGCAAGCGAGATAAGCGGGATAACCGCGGTGTCATCCTTCGGTTTTTATCGGATCTGGATGACGATGAGCTAGACCGCTTGCTCTTCCCGCCACCCCCGCCGGCGTGGCAAGAATATAAAAGTGTGCACCCGGACGGTTACCAGTTAAGTTGGTTTTTTGATGCCTATCGGCGATATGCGGGCAAACTTAGTTTTACGTTACGCCAATTCCACCCAGCGGGCCGATGCTTTGTGGATTATTCAGGAGCAACGTCACCAGTGATCGATGCGGCTACGGGCGAGGTTCGTCAAGCACAGATCTTTGTCACGACCATGGGAGCCTCTAATTACACCTATGTCGAAGCGACGTGGAGCCTACAGTTAACAGACTGGATCCGCTCGCACACCAGACTGCTCGAGTTTATGGGCGGCGTGCCCGAACTGCTCATTGGAGATCGCTGCGCTGGATAGGGTTACACGTTCTTCTTGTACTAAGCGTCGATACTCTGACAGTAATCTGTCGGAACCAACGCCCTCGTCAATCACCAACATTCTTAGCTTAACGCCGTCAACACCTCCTGCGGCATTAATCTCATCAATTGCAATTTCAGCTCCAGCTTTTCCAGCGATACCGAAGACGGCAGCGTGTACATTTGCAACTGCCATATCGCACTTTTGAGCAATACGGCGAAGTGGCAGCGGCCCATTCGCCTTGCATAAAACATCGAGTATTGAAAAGCCAATTTCAATCGACTGAATCCCCCGCCCTGTTGGCTTCTTTGAAAGGGTTAAATCTGAGTCGGATTCGTCCATATCCCTCTTCTTTGGTCGACGTTTTGCTGCCATTTAACAATCAAAATACTGAGCGTGAGAATGATGGTTTGGTAATCATTTCTTTGCGAATCTTACGGTTTTTACATGAATAAATGGAGACCCTGTCTTGAACGAAAGTTCGCTGGCAAGCGTTCGTTCACGTTTCAACGCTTTAATGATTACCACAGGGGTGTCTGTCCGAGCCAGTTGGATGACTAATACGACGCTCAGCTATTCGTCCGTTTTATCGAGCGTAGCGTTTTGAGTTACCGTCGGTTCTAAAAATCAATGGAAATTCTTTTGACGTATCAGCGCTCGCTGAGGCTGCTGCTTCACTAATCGCAAGCTTGACGACATGGTGGTTGGGGGACTTGGCACAAACTGGATCTGTCGCGGCAGGATCGCCTGTCAACAGGAATGCTTGGCATCGACAGCCACCAAAGTCTTTTTCTTTCTCTGAGCACGAACGACACGGCTCTTGCATCCAGCTGTCACCCCGAAAGAAATTAAAGGCTTGGCTTTCGACCCAGATCTCTTGGATAGAATGCTCTTTTACATTTGGGATATGAAGACCTGGCAACTCTCTAGCGTTATGGCAGGGGAGGGCTGCGCCATCTGGTGCGATATCTAAAAAGATCGAGCCCCAGCCGTTCATACAGGCTTTCGGACGCTCTTCAAAATAATCAGGCACGACAAAAAGGAGCTTGCACTGTTTACCAATTTTTTCGCGATAGGCATTGACCGTGGCTTCAGCGGCTACAAGTTGTTCGCGAGTGGGTAAAAGCTGCTGACGATTTTTCATCGCCCAGCCGTAATATTGTGTGTTCGCTAGCTCTAGGTACTCGGCGGAAAGATCAAGCGCCATATCGATAATCTTATCGATGTGCGGAATATTATGACGATGCAGTACGACATTCATCACCATTGGATAGTCGTACTTTTTAATTAAAGCCGCGACTTTTTTCTTGAGCTCGAATGTTTTCGTGCTGCTAAGAAAATCGTTCATCTCTTGTGTGGAATCTTGAAAGGAAAGCTGAATGTGATCGAGTCCGGCTTGCTTCAGTGAGGCGATTCTTTTCTCGTTTAGTCCAACGCCAGAGGTAATGAGGTTGGTATAGAACCCAAGCCGTCTAGCCTCTGCGACTAAGATGTCGAGGTCATCGCGCAGAAGTGGTTCACCACCAGAAAATCCTATTTGTGCGGCGCCGAGCGCACGCGCTTCACGCATGACACGAATCCATGCGTCTGTATCAAGCTCATTTTTAATGCTGTCGTAGTTGACTGGGTTGTAGCAAAACACGCAGTGCAGGGGGCAGCGATACGTCAGCTCGGCAAGCAACCAAAAGGGCGGATTGATAACAGGCTGAGTCATCGGCTGGGGGCGATCCTATTGGATCCAGTCTTTTTCAAAGGCTGCACGCAACATACCTTCGACAGGGTCGCGTAAATCAGTCTCACCAAATGCCTGTTCAAGCTCGGCGATCAGTTGGGTAATTGTGTGCTCTCCGTCGCAGCGTTTCAGGATCTCGGCGGCGCTGAGATTGAGTTTGACCATGCCTTCAGGATAAAGCAATACATAAGCTTGTTGCACCTCTTCCCACTGCAGGCGAAAAAGTCTGTTGAGTCGGGGGCGCTCAGGAAGCTCAGTAGGTGTGGCGTCGCTCATACAGGATAGGCTTTTTCAATTCCATCAAGCATTGACCATAAAATATCAAGCTTGAATTGCAAAATGTCGAGTGCCCGCTCTTGTTGAGCGCGCGTCGTAAAGTGGTTCAGTGTGACCTCAAGACCATGATCGACATCACGCTGGGCTAACGGAATGCGCGAGCGGAAATAATGCAAACCTGCCGGCTCGATCCATGGGTAGTGGGTGGGCCATGTTGCCAGGCGATCTTTATGAATTTGGGGCGCGAACATTTCTGTCAAAGAAGAACAGATTGCCTCTTGCCAAGGTTGCTGCCGTGCAAAGTTAACATAAGCATCACAGGCGAATTTAACTGAGGGCTCGACCTCTTTAAGAGACCAGAGCGTCTCACGATCCAACCCAACCGCTAGTCCTAGCCGAGTCCACGCTTCGAGGCCGCCGCATTCGGTGTCAGTTTTGTAGTCACCAAAGCCGTCGTGATCCAAAATTCTGGAAATCCATCTGCGGCGCGTTTCACGATCCTGACAGTTGGACATCACAGCAGCGTCTTTGATTGGAATGATCCACTGATAGTAAAAACGATTCAAGACCCAACCGCGAATTTGTTCTTTCGAACATTCGCCAGCATTCATCTTGATATTAAAAGGGTGATGAATGTGATAGCTCTGACCTTTTGCGCGGAGTTGGGCTTCGAACTCTTCACGCGTCCAGGCTGGTTTGAATTCAGTCATTGTCAGATCTCTATGTGCATGCCATCAAAGGCGACCTCAATCCCGAGCGCTTTCAGTTGCAGCGCTTGCGGTGAGTCCTCGCGAAGGATGGGGTTGGTATTGTTAATGTGAATCAGAATTCGTCGCTTGGTCGAATGAGACGCGAGCGTTTCAATCATTCCACCCGGTCCGGATTGAGCCAAATGCCCCATGTCGATCGCGCGCTTGGAGGACAGGCCCATGCCAATCATTTCATCATCGGTCCAAAACGTACCATCGACCAGCAGCACATCGGCTTGCCGCATCGCTTGCTCGACTTGCGGCTCAATCACACCAAGACCAGGTGCATAAAACGCTTTTTTTCCGCTCGTCATGTCTGTCATGAGTAGTCCGATGTTGTCACCGGGATGAGGGTCATGACGATGGGGCGAATAAGGAGGCGCTTTACTGGAAAGCGTGATCGCCTTGAAAGCAATGCCTGCTAATTCAGGAATGCTGAAATTTTCTTGTTCAGGGCAAATGAATCGCTGCTCGACCGTACAGTAATGAGACAGGGTCTTGACCAGTGGCAGGCCTGTCGTGAGATCGTCGAACACTTGCTGAGTGGCATAAATGGGCAGAGGCGAATGTCTTTCGCGCAGCATCATAAGACCCGTGACGTGATCGACTTGTGCGTCCATCAACACGACCGCGGCGATGCCGCTATCACGCATCTGTCTGGCCGGCTGCAAATCAGGTGTTTGTTTAATTTGGGTCAGCACATCAGGCGACGCATTGATCAATGCCCAGTCGGGTGATCCGTTGCCGACGATGATAGAGGACTGGGTGCGCATCTGCGCGTTGATACTGCCTTGGCGTACACCTGAGCAATTCAGGCAGTTACAGTTCCACTGAGGAAATCCCCCGCCAGCCGCGGAGCCCAATACGCGTATTTGCATCACAACTCAAAAAATAAAGGCCGAGACATGACTCTCGGCCTTTTGACAAACGATTAGCGATTGGCGATGTACATTGTGATTTCAAAACCCAAACGCAAATCGATTGCTGATGGTGTTTCCCATTTCATATTGGTCTCCTGGAGTGCAGTGGAAGTAAGGTATCGCAACGCCATTGATTGGCATTAATGACAAGTATATAGAATAAATCACAACTATCCAGCAACTTTTTGACGTGTTGACCACATGAAAACTAAGCTATTTGCCGAGATCCAGCCCGTGGCGCATGGGTGGCTCGCGGTCGGGGATGGGCACCAGTTGCACTGGCAAACTAGTGGTAATCCCCAAGGTATGCCCGTGGTGTGGCTGCACGGCGGCCCGGGAAGTTCGGCAAGCCCTTTGCATCGCCGTTTTTTTGATCCCGCCCTTTTCTGGATGATTCAATATGATCAGCGGGGTTGCGGACGGAGTCTGCCGCTTGGGGCGATCGACCACAATGAGACGTCATATTTGCTTGAAGATATAGAATGCCTGCGCAAGCATCTGTCCATCGCGAAGTGGAGTGTGGTGGGGGGTTCTTGGGGCGGTGCATTAGCGTTGCTCTACGCGCAGGCTCATCCTGACCGCGTCGACAGAATGCTGTGCCGCAGTCCGTTTTTATGTACCCAAGCTGAAATAGAAAACTTTATGGAACATCCGCCCGAGGGGTGTCGAAAACCTTGGGAAGCTTTGCAATCACTGGTGCCTAAACATCCTCAGCAGACCGTTCTCGAGTTTGGCTATCGGGTATTTTGCCTAGAGAGCGACGTTCAACAGCAAGCCCAGCTTGCACAAGCCTGGGCTATCTACGAGGCAGCCATGAACGTTTACCCAGCGCAAGCACCTGCGCTTGGCTTAGGCGGTCACGATGCGCTCATCGCTCGTTACAGGGTGCAGAGTCATTACCTGTGGCACCGATGCTTTGTGGCTCAAAATATCTTGGCGCAGGCGCATAGGATGTCAGATATTCCGCTCACGCTCGTGCATGGCGATACCGATGCGCTCTGCCCCTTTGAAAACAGTCTGAACATTCAACGCGCAGCAACGCAAGCAAACCTTATCCGTGTCGAAGGAGGCGGTCACGACCTGACGGACCAAGGCATGCTGAGTGCAACTTTTCAAGCACTGACATCGTGGCGCTAGTGATTACCCTAGCGACTGTTATTGCGTTTAACTTTCACTTAAAAAGTGAAGGGGAAAGCAGTTGTCTCAATACCCAATTCTAGTAATATTGTTGCGCACTTAAAAGACAAGATGATCTTGTTCGAACATCAAACATCACGGAGATGGCTGTGAAAAATTACTCGCGCACGATTAGTGGCCTGGGCTTAGCCTTGGCATTCAGTATGTCTGCCCAAGCGCAGACTGCCGCACCCGCACCTGCAGCTGCACCGGCACCCCCACCTGCCTGGAAACAAGGCATGCCCGAGTCGATGGCAACGTCCACTCTGGCGCCTTTGCCAGGCAAGCTGGTGGCGACTAAAGCCGCCGATGTGCCGATTGATAAAATCAAACTACCCCCTGGTTTTAAAGTTGAGGTTTGGGCTGACGGTATTCCCGGTGGCCGCGCCATCGCATAAGGTGAGAACGGCAAGTATTACGTTGGTACGCGTGCACTCGGTCGTATCTATGAAGTGACGGATAATGGCAAAGAGCGCACTTCACGTGTGGTGGTAGACAAGCTCAATCAGCCTACCGCTGCATACAAAGACGGTTCGCTTTACGTTGTAGCGATTGATAAAGTCTTGCGTTTCGATGGCATCGATAAAAATCCAAACGCGACGCCCGTTGACTTGACTGCCAAGTTCAACTTCCCGCCTTTGCCTCATCACAACTGGAAGTACGTGGCGTTTGGGCCAGACGGTAAAATTTACGTGCCGTTTGGTGCACCTTGCAATATTTGCGTTGAGCCAACAAGCGAGTATTCACAAATTCGACGTTACAACGCAGATGGTTCCAATATGGAATTATTAGCAACAGGTGTGCGTAATACGGTTGGTTTTGACTGGCACCCCGTCACCAAAGAACTTTGGTTTAGCAACCACGGTCGCGATTGGATGGGTGATGACACTCCTAACGACACGATGCATCGTTTAAAACTGAAGGCCAACTACGGCTTCCCTTACTGCCATGAGGGCAAGATCGCCGACCCTGATGTCAAGAAAGAAAACGCTTGCGCTGGAGTTGAACCGCCTGCCGCGTTGATGGGGCCTCACGCTGCTACGATGGGCGTAAAGTTTTATACGGGCGATATGTTCCCAGCCGAGTACAAAAACGTGTTGTTTAACGCGCGCAAAGGCTCCTGGAATCGCACACAAAAGATCGGCTTTGATGTCGTGACTGTGCGCACCGATGCGGATGGCAAAAACGGTAAGGTTGAACCCTTTATGACTGGCTTTATGAATCCTGCGGATCAGTCATGGTGGGGTCGTCCTGCCTACTTGCATCAGATGAAAGATGGTTCACTGTTGGTTTCTGACGAACAAAATGGCGTGATCTATCGCGTCACATATAAGAAGTAATCTTCATGCGGTTGTTGTCTGTTGTCCGTCATGTTGTTTTGGTGGGGGCCGTCCTTGCGGCGGTTCCTGCTGCATACGCACAGATAGCCGCACAGCGTTTAGCGCTGTGCGCGGCTTGTCACGGTGCCGATGGAAATTCTCAGCTAAAAGGAATTCCCTCTTTAGCGGCACAACCAAAATTGTTTCTTGAAAATCAACTTGTCTTGATTCGCGAGGGTATGCGCGACATCCCTGCGATGAAGGGCTCGCTTGAGGGCGTGTCTGATGCTGAAATCACAGCACTCGCCAAGTATTATGCGGATAAAACGCTAGATCCCGTGCCGACAGACAAAGTCGTAGAAGTCTTTGCACGTGGCGGCAAGTTAGCTGAAGGTATGCGGTGTGGCATATGTCATCTACCAACCTATTTGGGTCGTGAACAGATTCCCAGGCTGGCGGGTCAGAGAGAAGACTATTTGCTGCATAGCATGCAACAGTTTAAAAACAATCAAGCCGTTGGTCGTGATTCAAATATGGCGGCTTCGGTTTATGGTGTCTCAGATCAAGATCTAATTGACATCTCATATTTTTTAGCTCGACTTACGCCCTAGACAAAATGCCAAAACGTTGGGTTTTGACTTAGGCCTTGGGAAGCATCTCTTCAATAATCTTGCCGTCTTTCAATGATGTTTCAAGTATAAATTGAGCTGAATTAAAGCTCTTTTACATTTACACGTTGTTTCGGTTGCTGACTTGATCGAGTAGCGAGCTAGGTAAACGCCGCGTACTTTTTGGGTTCTGCGCGTGAGTTGTTGGATTTTGCTTTTTAATTCAAGGATTTAAGCGTGGTGCCCGGGGCCGGAATCGAACCGGCACGCCTTGCGGCGGGGGATTTTGAGTGTAAGAACACTACCAAGACCGACGTAAATAAAGGCTGTCCCGATAGGTGCGGTATTTGTGTCACGTTTTGTGTCACGCTGAAAGCCATAGTTCTAGCGGCTCTTAGAGACTCAAAACACGTACGTTAGATGGTAGACCATTTAGGTTCTCGGTACAAGCGTGGGATTAAATCACAGAAAACAGATCAGATTTCGTAGGCGTTTCTAACTAAAAACGAGTCGTGATTGTTTTGAACAGTTCGGCTGAACATATGTATCAAAAAGAACTACTAAGAAAAACCACTACTATTTGAGAAATCTGTGACTGGCACTGTTGGCGATATATTGTTTCGCTTGTTTATAGAGCCGATCACATTGAATGGTGACATTTCGTCTTTGTTCGTATGTGGCATTCGTTGATCGTTCAATTTTAAGACCTTTAGCGGCAGGCAAGCCTTTCTTAATGGCGATATCAACCCAGATTGTTTTTTTTCCTGTGATCTCACGCTCAGCGTCGGCCTCTTGCCTTCCAACATAGATTCTGTGAGCGTTTTGAAGACCTTCAATACTCCACTTACGTCCTAATTTATAGCGAGCCTCGCTATTCAAGACATAGTCAACTCTGGACTTAGATTTTGTGACATAAGTATCAATAATCTTGTTCACGTTTCGTTTGATATTTACATTTGTCCAGTTCAGCGGAATGACAAGATTAATCACGTCAGTACGATCAAATGGAGCGAGATCATCAAGTGATGTGGCTACTTTGATTTCGTAATCATTACGAGGCTCAGCGAAAAGTTCAGCCCGTGATTGCCACCACGTTTTGAAATCAATATTTGAAACATCACCAAAATCCATTACCACTTGCCTGTCAATGGTGTTTTTCTCGCCTTTGACGGCACGCTGATATTCCTCATTGAGTTGTAAAAACTTAAACCACCAGTAAAACGGACTTTCTGTCACTGAAAGCGGTGGATCGCTCTTGTTAAAAGCGCCTCTTCCAAATTTCGGTGTTTTTTTGGTAGAAAAGGCTAAGCGATACTTAATTAATTTTGAAATTGTCATGATTTATCTTGAAAAACACTAACTATTTAATAATACAAAAAATAGTTTAATGATGGAAAAATGACTAAACAGTAAAATGGAATTGTACAGTAAAAGTACAAATAAATCATAGACTTAACAAACTTAACGGTAATCAAAATGAATCTAAAACACTATCATTTAGTAAGTTGTAAATTAAACAAATCTAATCATCTCGATATCTTTGACCTTAGAAAAGATAACAAATCTAACGTTCGGAAAAAGAACAAATTGAAAGGACAGATCCTTGAAGAGGCCAAAGAGAGTTGTCCATCTGATGACACCAATGTGACAGGTGAGAACCTCCAAAGGTACCTAGTAGATCTCAATAGATTTGTTAGGAACGAGGGCTCTAATCTTCTATCAGATATCGCTAATCAACAAATACCAGTTAACGGCACTCTTACGAATACGGTCAACCGACCGTTGAATGAATTTAAAGAAAGCCAGTATCGATATGACGAAATTGAAAATAATGAATAAGTTAAAGGAACACGAAATGAAAACGACAATTAGATTAGATGGCAATCTAAAAAATGTATTGAAAGAAATGGCAATAAGAGCCGCTCTGGAAGAGGTTGTATATCAAAACGGATTGGATCTAGAAGATTTCATCGACAGAAATGATTTCTATGAATTGTTAGGTGTATCGAATTGGTACCTATCCAAATTAAAAGTGGCTGAGTATGAGATAAACAAAAAAGATTTTCTTATCCACTTGTTCAGTGAAGATGCCACATTTTGGAATGATACCTATTTCAATGAATATCCACAGTAACCAAAAAATCAACCTAAAAACTTACATTATTAATCGAGAAATATATGAATACAAATCAAATTAATCCGTCAGTAAAAGATACTCAAATCAATGAAGAATTTGTTACTGTTTCACTTCAGTCGAAGGCGGAAACAAAATATCTGTTGATGAAAGAATCAGTGCCAATAAGTGAATTGAAAACAATATGTGGCGCCACCGAAGTAAAAGAACTGATTTCACTACCGTGGAAGCCCGTATACAACGAGTACGTTCATAATGATCATCAAGAGTCTGTGTATGTCTATGAGTTTAGTAACGATGCCACATCAATGTTTCTAAATATCAAATACGGAACATCAATAATTAAAAAGTTCCAATGTGACTTTGAAGTGGAAGATCTCGTATATAACTTTTTCTTATTAAATTTTAGTTTTTATAATGTGGAAGACAAATTAGAATTACTGGCAGAATACAGAGAACGTAGCGGTTTCTGTACTCAGGAATCACGTCGATTCGAAAATATCATTGAAAACTTCTTGATTCTAAAGTCCTCAATGTTAAGTCAAAGAAACCAAATAAATCATACAATTTTTAACGATATGATCAGTAAAAATTGGTAGGTCGAAATTAATTAAATATGGCTTTAGTTAAGTAATTAATCTCATTTGAATAATTACTTAACTAATAAAAACATTAAAAAAAATATAATTTATTTGATATTAGATAAATAGATATATGAAACAACAAAAATCAACATCTACATCTCTCAAGATATTAAGAAATAATTTAATCAATCTTGATAGAAAAAAAATACCAGAGAGATCAAATTTCAAACTAATTCAAGACGGTTATTGTGAAATGTTAAAAAAGTATGCCCCTTTTATCACAACGGCAGCCACTTTGACATTTAAGACAAGTGACATGATTGTTCTTAACAAACGAAATGGAAATAAAAAATATGATTTAAATGACTTGTCAAAATGTAGTGATTTACCTGAGTTTCGTTTTAGAGCGTACTTAGATGATTACAAGATTACAAATTCACTGACTTACTTTACGTCAAGAATGAATCACTATTGTTTTGGCAAAGCCTCAACACGTAAAAAGACAAGAGATGAGTCAAGGCTATTAATCTTATTTTTCATTGAAGGTGATGGGATTAGAAAACACAAACATGTTCATGTTGCCATTGGCAATATTCCTGACAAGTATGTTCATTGTATTGAACATATTATTAAAAAGGCATGGAGTGAGTGTGATTTTTCAAATAGCCAACAAGATGTAAGACCAGCGTATAACGCTCAGGGCTGGTTAAATTACGAATTAAAAGAAGTGGGATACGGGAATACAGACGTTTTTAATGTTGTTCACAGTTGTATTCCAAGATCTATTGAGAATAGTGTTTGTACATAAGGTCGTTCACTGTATTGAGTAGTTCTGACAATTTGAATGAAGTAGAAGGGTATGAATGAGATGCCTAGATTTATTCTATTGTTAAAGATAAGTAAAGATGATCAAACATAACTAAACGTAGTAATCAAAGATAAACACCACACCGATACATCAGAGACACATCAATCAAAGACACAATAAACAGAAACAATACACAAACAAGATACAGAAACAGTGACAGACAAAGTGCCAAATAACAGATCAAGTAACAGATCAAGTAATTTTTTAAATAAGTAATTAAATAATTAAATAAGTAACTGAAGAAAAACTGCCGATATACGTATCAAATGAAAAACGTCAAAGATAGACCTACTGTAAAAGTCAACAATAAAAAAACACGCTATCTGACGTTAATGAGAACGATCCTCAGATAGCGATGAAATCAGACACACGAGTAATCAATTGATTGACGTGAGTTCACATACAAGTGACTAGTATCAGTAAGAATCGTCAGGACGCTGCCTAAGCGTGCCAATCAGTCATAGACATCAGTTAGTACTGTCTGACGCTTTTATTAGCGTAGACGTTGATTCTCGCTAAATACTTAGTCAGTTCTGAAACTCACTTGATCTCAAGCGAATTAAAAAACAAAGAAAAGAGTATCTAATCTTTTGTTTTTTATAACTGATTGATTTATAAAGGAATTAATTTATGTTGTTAAAAACACGGAATTTAGAAAAAGTAGCCGACACCGATAAACAAATGTCCTATTCTGGTTTCACACAAAATATTTATTTAAACGAGAATCCAGTGAAACAAGCGAAAACATTAACACCCATAGATTTACGACGAGTTCTTGATTACATCGCTACAAGACCACATAGCGTGAGAAACAGAGCCATGTTGTTGATGACTTATTACTCAGGTATGAGAGTGGGCGAGGTCGCTAGTCTTCGTTACTCAGACATAGTTGAGCCCGACAGAACAATTCGCTCTGAGTTTATTCTTCGCCCAGATCAGACCAAAGGTAATGAGTCACGAACTGTGTTTGTCAGCGAAAAACTTAAAAAGGAATTAGATATGTACGTCAAAGCGACGAAATTCACAGATCCCTTTGACAAGTTCTTCTATACACAAAAGCGTATCAGCGAAGGTTTTAACGCTAATACACTGACACAACACTTTCACCACTTGTATAAGCGAGCCGGAATCGCTGGCGCTAGTAGTCACAGCGGCAGACGTTCATTTATTACAAATCTCGCTTCAAAAGGTATCTCAGTACGTGTACTGGCAAGTTTAGCCGGCCACCGGCATCTGTCTGTCACACAAAAATATATCGACGTAAATGACGATCAAAAACGACGAGCCGTTGAGTTGATCTAGATGCCATTGAAATATTTGAACACCACCCTTCGCGCCGTTGACAAATCGCGATATCTTGATCTTTCCCAACAAGTCATTACAAGGAAAAATCAAATGTCTATTTTAGACTCGCTGAAGTTAGTCACTGGCAAACGTGTTCGTCATCTCGCCCCCATTGTTCAAAAGCGAAATAAATTGATCGCTCGTATTCAAGAACAGATGGATTTGTGTGAGGCTCACTTGGCTGGCAAGGTTTACACTTCAAAACGCTTGAAAACAGTGACTGACAGTCAAACTGGTGAGCGTAATGTCATCACTGTGTCTAAGCGTTTAAAAGAGTGGTATTGGATGACTGAGAATGGCAAGATGAACTTGTCATTGAGATATGGCGCTAGTACGTTGGTACTTGGCAAGGGCGGCAAGAACGCTATTGAACTAGAAAGTCACAATCATGTGATTGACGCATTGAAGTTATTGAAAAACGCCGCTGATTTGGGTGAATTAGATCAAGCGTTAATTGACGCTAGTAGTAAGACAAGAAACGCTTTCAAAAAGTGATTTTGGTATTCAGCGTTGTCATTGAATCATGACAACGCCTTTAGATGATAAAAATATTTTGAGGCAGAACTTCAAGGTCCAACGTAATCTCCGTTTCTGAAGGTGCCAACCCATCTTGAACCGTCTGTAAGTATACCGGTACCCTGACCATTACTCGTACCGTTTTTAACTTCGCCGATATACTGACGGCCGTCTGAAAAAGTGAAATGCCCATAGCCATCCACGACGCCGTTTTTAAATGATCCTTTATACACATGTCCTGATGGCCACCAGTACGTGCCCTGCCCATCAGGTCTGCCATGTTGAAAGTCACCTTCATACACCTCGCCATTGTCCCAATTGGCTTTTCCTTTGCCATTTGGAACATCAGCGATGGTCATACCAACGTAAGCGTAATTTGAAAACCTCAAAGACTTAACTGGTGAAGACGGTTGACTGTTCGTTTGAGATCCGACATATTTACCGTCTTTAAATAGACCAACAAGTTTTGTGCCGTCCTTTGAGGTATGGATGCCCTTACCATTCACCTCCCCATCCTTAAATTCACCGGCATATATATTGCCACTTATTTTCCAAGTGAATGTACCTTGACCGTTAGGTTTTCCATCTTTAACTTGTCCAAAGTAGACATCGCCATTCGTATAGTTAATTCTGACGTCTGGATTCGCTTGTGACTGTGACGGTTGAGATTGTGATTGTGGTGATTGAGTGGCACTAGGTGTGAACACACCAGTTTTGACCATGCCGGCTTTTGTACTGCCGTTGGCATAAGTCATAGTTCCACTAACACCGACATCGTTCTGCCATTTACCAACAAACTTAGATCCATTAGTCCAAGTCATAGTGCCATCGCCACTGAATGTGTCCGCTATAAATTGACCCTTGTAGACGGTGCCACTATTCGCTGAAGTATAAGTGCCGTTACCATGAGCCTTACCGTTCATAACTTCACCTACGTATTTCCCATGTGAATAATTTAATGTTTGAGCG
>CAMEAW010000013.1 GCA_945911685.1 Bordetella parapertussis | reverse complement strand
ATGCGCAACAACAGCCAAAGTCCTACGGCGGCTGCAGCAGCGTATTGCATAACACTCAAAATTTGATCAGTCATAGTTTTGCCTCGAAAACTCCTTTTTATGACTTTAAAGTGACGAAATGATGAACATCAGTAAAGTCGTGCGCAATGTCTTTGCCAATGAAGACCTCAATTTTTTGGTGACCAACCGAATTCCTAGGCTCGCTATCACGCATTTCATGGGATGGTTCAGCAAAATCAAGGTGGGTTGGGTACGAGACGCGTCGATCGGCACCTGGAAACTATTTACGGATCTTGATTTAAGCGAAGCTAAAAAACAACATTTCGACAGCCTGCACGATTGCTTCGTTCGCGAATTGCGTGAAGGTGCCCGCATCATCGATCAAGATCCAAAAGTAATGGCGAGCCCCTGCGATGCCATCGTGGGCGCTTGCGGCAACATCGTTAACGGGCAAGTGTTTCAGGCGAAGGGGTTTCCGTATACCTTGACCGATCTCTTTGGTCAGCACACGGACACGAGCGCCTGGACCGATGGCCAATACGTCACGTTGCGGCTTACCTCTGCGATGTATCACCGCTTTCATGCCCCGTATGCCGGCGCAATGAAGGCCGTGCATTATTTGTCAGGGGATACCTGGAACGTGAACCCCATCGCCTTAAAACGTGTTGAAAAACTCTTTTGTAAAAATGAACGTGCGGTACTTGCGCTTGAACTTGGGGCAGAGAAGCACAAGGTTGCGCTCGTTCCGGTAGCGGCAATCTTGGTCGCCAGCATTCGCTTACACGGCTTGAATACTTTATTTCATACACGTTACAAAGGACAAACCGATTTTGCCTGCAACGTCGCCTTCGAAAAAGGGCAAGAGCTTGGTTGGTTTGAACACGGCTCGACCATTATTGTGTTCGCACCAGAGGGCTTTACCCTAGCCAATCAAATCTTGCCCGGTGCGCAAATAAAAATGGGAAGCCCTCTCATGCAGTTGCCGACTGATGCTCAAGACAATCAATCCAAAGTAGGGGTGAACAAACAGCAAAGCAGTCAATCCAAAGTAGGCGCGAGTGACCCGCAAAGCAATCAATCCAAAGTAGAGGTGAGCGAACAGCAAAGCAGTCAATCAGTCGATATAGCGCCCGCAAGACAGGCAGTGGAATCCATAAACGAAAACGCCAAAACGAGTGCATCATGAATCGTGGCTTTTACATTGTCATCATTGCGCAAACCTTTTCTTCTTTGGCGGATAACGCTCTATTCATTGCTGCGATTGCACTGATCCATCAATTAGACGGGCCCGTATGGGTGCCCCCTCTCATTAAATGGGGCGTTGCCGCAAGCTATGTATTGCTCGCCCCATTCGTTGGGGCCTTTGCTGACGCTTACCCTAAAGGCAAGGTGATGTTCGCTACCAATGCCTTCAAAGTCATAGGCTGCCTCTTGATGTTTAGCTACGGTATTTTTGGCTTAACAGCGTCTGAACAAATCGTCTTAATCTGCGTAGCCTATGCAATTGTCGGTACAGGAGCCGCTGCCTATTCTCCGGCCAAGTACGGCATCATCACCGAGATGTTACCCCCCGAAAAACTTGTCATTGGCAACAGCTGGATTGAAGGCATGACGGTCGTGTCGATCATTATGGGATCGGTCGTGGGTGGCTTACTGGTATCGCCCGCGGTATCGGCTTGGCTTCTGTCACACAACACGCTCCAGCAAATAGCGAGTACGCCTGCCGAAGTTGCGATCGTCATGATTGGTCTGTTGTACATCGCCGCTGCGTTAACCAATTTATTGATTCCACACACAAACGCTAAGTACCCAAAGCAGCACCAGCATCCTCTGCGCCTCATCAAAGCCTTTGCTGGTTACACCAAGATACTCTGGAGCGATAAACTCGGCCAGATTTCACTAGGGGTCACGACCCTCTTTTGGGGCGCGGGCGCAACACTGCAGCTGATCGTGATCGAATGGGGTCGCAGTCAACTGGGCTATCGCTTGGATCAAGCCTCAATCTTGATGGGCATCGCCGCATTAGGCACCGTGTTGGGTTCGATTGCAGCGGCGCGCGTGCCGCTCAAGCAATCGCTGCGCGTCCTGCCGGTTGGCGCACTAATGGGGTTAGTCGTACTCGTCATGCCGCTCATTTACAACGAGTGGGCCGTCTATGGATTGCTGCTGCTGATCGGCATTTTGTCTGGATTTTTTGTTGTACCCATGAACGCTCTGCTGCAGCATCGTGGCCATCTTTTGCTTTCAGCGGGTCATTCAATTGCGGTGCAAAACTTCAATGAACAACTCAATATTCTGTTGATGGTCTCGCTGTACAGCTTAATGTTATGGCTTGGGATTTCAATCAACACCATCATTGTGATGTTTGGTCTGTCGGTTGCGATCTTGATGCTCGTGTTGATCCGATGGCATCATACAAACCTTCGTAAGGATCCGAGCCTGCTCTCGCGTATTGGTGAACATGGCCAGGGTCAGGCGCTTTAGTTCTAACAACAGCAAACTTTAGCTAAGTCAGGGAGCCGGGGTGTTGTTGATGCAAACACCCTAATCAAACCGATACGTCACCCCCACCTGCAAACGGCTGACATACGCCCCAGAGCCGCCCCAAGCTGCCTCAAAGGTGCTGGCGTTACGCTGGTAAGACAAGCCCAGGCTCAGATCCTTGGTGGGTGAATACATCAAGGCGACAAGCCCATAGCGGGTCATCGAAGGGGCTGGCTCGTTTGGATTGGTATTGATCCCGCCATCCAGCGCGATTTTCCATTCAGGAGAGATATTCCAGACCGGTGCGAACGAAACCGAATACAGGTTAGTACGACTAGCATCTTCACTTAAACCGACGGTATGTGCACCGTTATACGGCGCACGCAAGTAGCCCGCATTAAAATGTAGCTCATAGTTCTCGCCAAACTGCGAGGCAATAAAAGTTAAACCGTAGTTCCAGGCTGCGTTACCGATCCCATATTCTTGTTGCGCGATCGTTGAGGGCGCAATCAGCTGGGGCCGCAGCGCCAGATTCAAACCCGTCTCACCATCGCCCATGAAGCGCCACTTCAAGTTCAAGGTGTAATTCGCGACGCGCGAAAATGAGCCCAGAGGCTGCAAATAGTAGGTGGGTGTGAACTGAAGATCCATATTTTCAGTCAACCCGCCTGAAAACGCGAACGGAAACGCCCTCGCATTGCCAACACCCTGATAGTCCTCGCCCGAACTCACACTGCCTGCGTCAGTCGAATCCTGCCCAACCAGCAGCAAGGTATAAAAATATTGATCGATCTGGTATCCGCCCTTCGCGGTCGTGCCCGCATCATCGGTATTTAAGGGCATATAAGCTGTAGCGGGAAGACTGCTAAGCAGCAGCCAAACGACAGACAAATAATGAACGCTCGTTTGCAAATATTTTTTCATATGCAATTGATTTTATTGTTCAGCAGACCATAGCAAGTACATATGACGAATGGGTTGCACTGCAGCATGTTTTTTCTTGCAGTGCTGTCACAACGACGTCATGCAGAACGCTACTTCAAACCATATTCAAACGACGAATCCGCTGCGCAACGACTGCGGCGACAAGCGCCTTGAGCAAATCGCCGGGTAAAAAAACTACCATCGCCCAGCAAGCTTTGGCCAGACCCATTTTTGTGACGAGTGCCAGCCATGGGATGCCGATTGCGTATACCAATACGATTCCACCTAACATGGCTGCCAACGCATAACGCATGATCTCCCACTTCGGATTTGACTGAAGCGCCTCGTGCGAGCTTGAGTCTGCCTTTAACTTGCTATTGCGATCCAGCACAAGCGCAAGCCAACCAGTCAACATGGCGCCTGGAATCATGCCTAACAAAAACCCAGCCGTCGGGCCTGCCAACACAGCCAAGCCGGCTCGTCCACCTGGCAATACCGGCAGGCCCAACAAAGCAATCATCACATAGAGCAACAACACAAGCCCTGCCCGCTTTGGGCCTAAGATTAAGCCTGCGAGCATCACACCAAAGGTTTGTAAAGTAATCGGCACCGGCACCAACGGCATTGGTATCGGAGGCACCAAGCCCAAGGCAATGATCAGCGCCGTGAATAAAGCAATCAATACAATATCTTTTGTTTTCACATCAACCTCTATTTAGTATCCGAGTATCTTTTTAAACCAACAACCATTTGTGATTCGCACATCTGGTTTCAAACCAAACCGTATGAATCAGCTGCGCATCGCTTTTTTCAAGCCAACAGCTGCTTGTTAGCCTCGCGCATCAATCGCCTCTGCAATTTCATCGGCACGCCTCAGGGTACGCAGCAGCATGGGCACACCCATCGTCAGTGGGCTAGGCGTTAAGCCCCTTGCGAGTTGAGCCTCTCGAATATCCTGCCATTGCACAGCAAGTTCAGGGATCAAACGCAGCGTCAGCCCAACACCTAGCGCAATGCGATCGGCATCGACCCAGCCTAATCGTTGAAACGGCGACAGCAACCACGCGACGACTTGCATCATTTGCGTGAGCGGCGTGGTCATCGTGACGACCAACGCGGCCAGTACCAGCGTCAATAGCCGCAAGATCATCTCGAGCGCTTGCAGCAAGCCCTGAGACCAAACAGACAAACCACCCAACACCAGCAACAGCCAAAAGAGCGGGCGCAGCTGCTGCCACACCTGCCGCAGCGACGCACCTGCCGAGCGTACCAATAAACACACGAGGGCACACGCCGCCAATAAAAACAGAGGCGAATACACCCACATCAGTGCGCTACTGGTCAACGCCAATACCGCTAACTTTAGGCCAGCGGGCGTGTGGTGCAACCACGTGTTACCGGGCAAATAAAGTGATCCAAGCATGTGTTACCCGCAATGCGCTTGGTACCAGGCCAACGCCTCGGTTGGTACACCATCAAAGGCCAGGCGCCCCTGATCAATCACCAAGACACGATTCATTTGCTGCATTAAGGTCAGGTCATGACTCACCACTAAGGCGGGTTGAGGCAGTTCGGCTAAGTGCTGCTCAAACCGGTTACGCAGGCGCAAATCAAGCTGTGTGGTGGGTTCGTCAAAGACCAATATCTCTGGCTCGGTGGCGAGCACTGCAGCCAGGGCGACTAGTTGACGCTCGCCGCCCGACAGCGTGTGCACGCTGCGCTCGGTCAAATGGCCGACCCCTAAGCGCTCTAAGGCGGCCTGAGCGCGTAAAGCACGCCGTTGGGAATCAGGTTCGCGTTGCTTGAGCCCAAATTCAATGTCTTCGTGCACCACCGGAAACACAATCTGGTTATCAGGGTTCTGAAAGACAAACCCAACCTTTCGGCGAACCGCCCCGACCTCCCGTGCAGTATCGAGCCCATCCACCCAAACCTGACCGGTTTTGGGCAAAAGCAGGCCGTTGATCAACCTCGCCAACGAGCTTTTGCCCGAGCCATTAGGCCCGACCACCCCGATACGGAGCTCGGAAAGCTTCAAGCTCAGGTCGGCGAGCACCAATCGGCGTTCGCGCTCGACAGAAACGTTTTTAAACTCGATTAACATAGTGGTTGATTATGCACGATATCCCTCGGAAAACCCGCATTGCATCTTGACATCCTCCCCGCCCTAAAGGGCGGGGATTCCTACGGCGCTACGCGGTGATTTGCGAGTGCGCTTCTTTGAGCCAAGGTGTTTCGGCGCTACTGCGCCATTCGGTCAGGTGCTTGCACAGCGAGGCATAGCAAAGATGCTTTTCGCCAACCTCGTGTCTTGCCTTCTGCAAGGCGAGCGCCTTGTTGTAGACGAACCGACACGCCCCAGCGAACTGACGCATCTTGCGTACTTGTTCCCCATTTTGACGTAGCTCGAATTTGTAGGCTTGAAGTTGCTGCATACTGTAATGATAAACAGTATATCCGCGAGTTCAAAATGCAAACAGCTAGGACAGCGCTGCTGTCCGCGCTATTCATCCCCGGCCTAAAGGCCGAGGCTTTCCGCGCACTCCGGAATTGTATGTACAAAAAAAGGACTGCTGTCAACCTAGATACTAGGCAAACAGAACAGTGCAATCTTCGCAAAAAACAATGGAAATAGTTGTTAGATTTAGTAAGGACTTGTAAGCGTCTTCTATCACGACTTCAGCTAATCACGAGTACATGCGCGAAACCACAATCACTTCGCAGCCAAGCACCCTGCCTTTTCGATAAATTTAATCACCTCGTCCAGCCCGTCGCCGGTTTTGAGGTTCGTCATTACCCAGGGGCGATCGGCACGCATGCGACCGGTGTCGTGGCGCATGACGTCTAAGTTGGCACCCACGTACGGGGCTAAATCCGTTTTGTTAATCACTAACAAATCGCTGCGTGTAATGCCGGGGCCGCCTTTGCGGGGGATTTTTTCGCCACCGGCCACATCGATCACATAAATCGTGAGGTCAGATAAATCAGGGCTGAAGGTCGCGGCCAAATTATCGCCACCCGATTCAATAAAAATTAAATCCAGATCAGGAAACCGTTTTTGCATGCGATCGATGGCCTCGAGATTGATCGAGGCATCTTCGCGAATCGCTGTGTGGGGGCAACCGCCGGTTTCGACACCCATGATGCGATCAGCGGTGAGCGCTTCGGCAGCAACCAGCAAACGCTCGTCTTCTTTGGTGTAGATGTCGTTGGTGACGACAGCCAATTTGTATTGATCACGCATGCGTTTGCATAAGACTTCAACGAGTGTGGTCTTGCCCGAACCAACGGGGCCACCGATGCCAACACGCAAGGGATTTGTTTGAGTAGAAGCGTTCATCGTGCGATCCTAAAATAATGACAACTACGAAAAAATGATTTTGTGTACAGCATTCAACTTCTAAACAAACGACTGTATTGTGTTTCATGTCTAGCGCTTGCAACCGCAAGGCCAAAGGCCGCTGAGCCTGCATGCAAAGGGTCGGTTGAACGCGCAATCTCAGTGGCGCGCTCGACATCACCCTTCAAACGATGTAGCAACGCCTGACCATCAATTTGCCCTAGCGGAATAATCTTCACTGCAGCGAGCGCCTGATTTTCAACCCAGCTCCACAAATAGGCCGTCAACGCCATCGTCTCATCTACCCCAGAGATCGCCGCTAAGGCGGCATATGAGGCGGGGTAAGTCCATTGTTCGATCGACAGTGCATTGAGCGCCGCCCCTTGAGGCCATTGTGCAAACAACTTAGTCATCGAATGACCCATTTGCACAGACTCAAGCCTGAACTCAGCGGTTTCGCGCAAAGCATAAAGTTCTTGATTGGCGGTAGCTAAAGCAGACCAATCTTGTTGCAATACCGCACGATGGCATGCTAACCACAGCGGCAACTCTTGCCGCGCTAGATTCAAGAGCAATACGTCGCGAATCCAGACATAGGCTTGGTCAACTTGAGTCACCCAGCGATCTTCAATGGCTTGCTCTAAACCTTGCGAGTAGGCAAAGCCACCGACGGGCAAGGCGGGACTTGCCAGATGTAGCGCGGCTAACAACGATTGAATGTGTGTCAGCGCGGGGTTACCTTTACTCGTTGCCCGTTCAGCGTCAGCAACGCTTGACGAACCCACTTGCGGCTTTCTCTGGCTCTCTGTCAGCGCAGGCTGATTTGTCACCGGCTGGTTGGTAGATGGCAGCGGCATCATCGCCTTACGACTTTGCGCGCGCGTGCGCGGCGATTGAGAGTTCTTCGCCAAGATTACCCATGGCTTGATCATGTTCTTCAACACCACACTCGCTCGCATGGTGATGGTGGTGATGCCCACCGCCCTGCCCTGCAGCGTAAGCACCACCCTCAGGGATAAAGGCCTGTTGCACCACCGTCACGGTGCCACCCAAACGTCGCACCATGTCAGCGAGCACTGGATCAGGCTGGATCCATACCGCTTCGGTCGAGAGCATGGCTCGCACATGGCGATTGGCCAGGTGATAAATAATACGCATCAACTCAAACGGACTACTCGCCTGAATACAAAATAGCTCTTCAACTGCGGCCTGCACCACGACACGCTCACCTTGATCGCCACACAAGACATCACCATGCTGCATATGTTCAGTACGCGGCAAGATCACAGCCACGGCGCGACCATTGGGCAACATCGCGGCCAAGCGCCAGCGTTGGCGATCTTCTAGCGTCAATTCAAGCACAGGCCACGGCTCTGGCCAAGCTGTGCTATCGCTGTGTAACTGCGGATCGTCGTGCGCGCGGCGCGCGTTTAACATGATTGCCATGCTTCTTCCTAAAACAAAAAGTAACGCTGCGCCATTGGCAAAATCGTTGCAGGTGGGCAATCCAGTAAGACGCCATCCGCATAGACCTTGTAATTTTCAGGGCTCACGGTGATCTTCGGCGTTGCGGCGTTGAGCTTCATATCAGCCTTAGTCAAGCTGCGCATGCCCTGCACTGCGGCAACATGGCGCTTTAGGCCTAACTCAGCTGGCAAGCCTTTATGAATCGCAATACCCGACATAAAGGTAATGCAGCTCGTTGCAATCGCACTTTGCGCCGCACCAAACTGCGGCCTGAAATGTACGGGCTGCGGTGTGGGGATCGACGCATTGGGATCACCCATCGCAGCCATCGCAATCTGTCCGCCCTTAATCACCGTCGAAGGTTTGACACCAAAAAATGCCGGGCGCCACAACACCAAGTCGGCAAACTTACCCACCTCGATTGAACCGACCTCTTTGTCCATCCCATGCGTAATCGCAGGGTTGATCGTGTACTTGGCGATGTAGCGCTTGATGCGTGCGTTATCGCTGGTTGAGGGATCTGAAAACCCCGCCTCACTCATTGAGCCACGTTGCTCGCGCATTTTGTGTGCAGTTTGCCAGGTTCGCATAATCACTTCGCCCACACGGCCCATCGCTTGACTGTCTGACGAGATCATCGAAAACGCGCCGATGTCATGCAAAATATCTTCAGCGGCAATAGTCTCGCGACGGATCCGACTTTCGGCAAACGCAATGTCTTCAGCGATTGAGGCATCAAGGTGATGACACACCATCAACATATCAAGGTGCTCATCCAGCGTATTGATCGTGAATGGCCGTGTCGGGTTAGTTGACGAAGGCAACACATTGGATTCACCGCAAATGCGGATAATATCGGGCGCATGACCGCCCCCAGCACCCTCGGTGTGATACGTGTGAATCACACGCCCTTTGATCGCATCAATCGTTGCCTCAACAAAGCCCGATTCATTCAAGGTGTCAGTATGAATCGCCACTTGGGTATCGGTTTCATCCGCCACGCTTAAACAGTTATCGATGGCGGCAGGAGTACTGCCCCAATCTTCGTGCAACTTCAACCCAACCGCGCCCGCTTCGATCTGTTCGTGCAAGGGGCCCGGCACCGAAACGTTACCTTTGCCTAACAAACCAATATTGATGGGATAAGATTCCATGGCCTGTAGCATGCGCGCCAAATGCCACGGTCCCGGCGTGACAGTGGTGGCGAAGGTACCGGTCGCTGGGCCCGTGCCACCGCCAATCATGGTGGTCACGCCAGAGCTCAAAGCCTCTTCGATTTGTTGCGGGCAGATCAAATGGATATGGCTGTCAATACCACCGGCCGTGACGATCATGCCTTCGGCTGCGATCACTTCAGTGGCTGGGCCTACAACAATCGTGATACCCGGCTGCACATCCGGGTTACCCGCTTTACCGATACCCGAAATGCGGCCATTTTTAATACCGATATCCGCCTTGACGATGCCCCAGTAATCGATGATCAAGGCATTGGTCAGTACGGTGTCCACGCAGTCTTTACTCATGCGTTGCGACTGACCCATGCCATCACGAATCACCTTGCCGCCACCAAACTTCACCTCTTCGCCATAGATGGTGAAATCTTTTTCAACCATCGCAAACAGTGCCGTATCGGCCAGGCGAATTCGATCACCCGTGGTGGGGCCGTACATCTCAGCGTACGCTTGTCTTGAAATCTTCATTTGTCTAAGGCCCCCATCACCAAACCTCTAAAGCCATACACCAGTCGATCACCCGCCAAGGCAACGAGCTCGACCTCGCGTTCTTGACCTGGCTCGAAACGTACCGCAGTGCCCGCCGGTATATTCAAACGAAACCCAGTGGCCTGCGCACGATCAAAACGCAACGCAGCATTGGTTTCTGCAAAGTGATAATGCGACCCAATCTGCACGGGCCGATCACCGGTGTTGGCGACCAGCACTTTTGTCGTGGCACGGCCAACATTAATTTCAATTTCACCTGGGGCAACAATCATCTCGCCCGGAATCATTGGTGTGGTATTCATCTTTTTCTCCATAAAATCTCGCGTTTTAACGCGAGAAGAACGGCAATCAGGCTGCCGACTAACTGAAACCTCGCCCTTCAACACAAGAAGAACAGCAACAAGACTGACTAATGACTGAAATCTCGCACTTCCACACAAGAAGAAGAGCAACACGTATCGCTATTGAATAGGTTGATGAACCGTCACAAGTTTGGTGCCATCCGGAAACGTTGCCTCGACTTGAATATCGGGGATCATTTCAGAAACACCTTCCATCACATCTTTGCGACTCAAAATATTGCGACCTTCGCTCATGAGTTCAGCAACAGTTTTTCCATCGCGTGCACCTTCCATGATGGCCGCCGAAATCATGGCGATCGCTTCGGGCACGTTGAGCTTTAAGCCACGTGCACGTCGGCGCTCGGCCAGCAAGCTTGCAGTAAAAATCAACAGTTTGTCTTTTTCGCGTGGTGTCAGATCCATAGTTACCCCTCAACATCTTTTATTATCGTAATCATCAAGTCGCCCACAAGCGTGGTGCAACAGCTGGCAAACCAAGTACGACGGGTCGCAAGTGCGCCCAAGCGTCTTGTAATAAAAGCTTAAGTTCACGTGGTTCGGCTAAAAGTCGACCCACCAATAAGCGAGGATGAAGTGTCGTCCAGGCAAACTGCGCAGACTGTTCGCGCAAGGTTTGCACGGTTGCTTCGCTAAATGTTTTAGTTGCAGGCAAAATCGCCCACAACGTGGCGCAGGTGTAATGCCCACGCAGGCCGATTGGCGAGGCAAACAAGGCATCATCGCCTACCAAAGCTAAACGATCGTGCCAAATGAGTTTCTGATCAATCTTAATTTTTACAGACTGCCTGAAATGACCTTCAGCAAACGATTCTCCAGAAGCGTGGCGACCAAAGATTAAATGATCCCAACCTAACATTGCCCCATGCTCACCCACTCTGATATCAAAATCAGAACGCACGCGTGCCCGATTAAACACAATCGTCTCTTGTGGCAACCACTCGACCGCACCCTGCAAGTCAATATCAATCAACTGCGAAGCCTCCAGCGAGGCGTTTGCGCCGTACCACTTTGCAGCCGAGGGGGTCGTCACCAAGCCATGGCTTCCCGTTTGACTGTTTATCAACACTTCAAGTCGATCACCGCCCGCAATACCACCTGGTGGGTGCACAATGATCGCGTGACAAGGTGAAGCACCCTCTGGGTACAAGGCTTTTTGAATACGCAAGGGCCCCAAGTGCTGATGATTGAGCCGAGTCTTAAGATGAGGCTGATGAGGATCTAAGTTGAAGTCAAGCGCAAGGCGTGCCGTCCAAGACGCGAGCGCCGACTCAGCCGCAGTATGACCTGAGGAGTCTGAGTCATTAGACCAATGTCGCTGATCACCGAGATGCATGAATCAAAAAAAGTAAAAGGTTGGCGCGCAAAACTTCAGTCTTAATGTCAGCGCTAAATTACAGGCAGAGTTGATGGCAGGATCAACAAAATAAACGAGTGCATTACGAAAGACACCCAGTCACCTGACACATTGTCTGTGCCAATTAAAACATCATCATGACGAATTTTTGAGCGAGATGCAAAGAGAATTATCAGAGCGCACAAGAGATCACAGCAAGGATCAAAAAATGCACCACTTTGGCACACTAGACGCCACAACAAGGTGCATGGCCGGCACACATCAAGCCTAACTTTTAGGGCAAGGTCTCCATACAATTATTTGAGGCATCCTTCAAAGCACTTTGATCATGCAGTAGCCCCTAGCAAGGGTACAGCTCTTACGAACTCAAAAAAAACGACGGCCAAAGCCGTCGTTTTTTGTGTTGCCTAAGAGTTAACTTACATTTTCCCGCTCAACACACTCAGCAAACGTTGCGCCGTTGCGCTGTTGTCGCGCACGCCTTGTGCATCCAACACCGTAATTTGCGTTTGGTTACCTTGTTGCACCAAACGGATACGCAGCGTAGGCGCCTTAGCGGGATCTTTACCGCCAAATAAGCGACTGAAGAAACTGGGCTCTTCGCGTTTTTCGCCTGTGTCGGTATCAACATAACGCACGTAGAAATCACCCGCTGCGCGATCACGATCATCCACCGTGAAGCCGCCCGAATCCAGCGCAACACCTACCCGGCGCCAAGCACGGTCAAAGGGCTCAGCTACCACTAGCATGGTCTTGTCGCCCGCTGCTGCACTGACTTTAGGCTCTTGCGCGCCTGGAGTCGTTTGTGCCATTTTTCTGCGTGCGCCGTCAACGTCTTCACCCAAGTACACCATCAGTCTCGCCAACATCGCGGCGTTTAGACCCGGATCTTCTTTGCCATTCGTCCACTTCACATCAACGTCAGACAGGTTGACGCGAGCGATTTCTTCCATGTGGCGATGGGAGATGTACACCTCGGTACGTGAGCCTACCCGCTCGATACGGGTACGAAATTTATCGCGTGTGCCACTGTCGTACAGGCTATCGAGCAGTGACCCCAAGGCTTGACGCAACCAGCTTTCAGGAATTTTTGCGCGATTTTCAGCCCAATTCGTGACGATCAAGCCCGCCTTCGGATCGGTCACATCAAGCGTAAAACCAGCGTCAGTCCAAAAGTCAGCCGTCATCGAAAATACTTTTTCGGGCGACATTTCGACTGACAGCCAACGCAGTTCGCCATCACGCATCACGCGCATATCGCTGCGCGTTGGCAACACGCCAGACTGTGCAGCATTTGGAACACCTCTGCCACCCGCTTGCGCTTGCTGAAACTGCGAAAATGTTGTGGTGCCTGTTGCAGCTGAACGGTAACGCGGATCGTTTGCAGCCTGCGTCAGATCAGGAGGGATACTGAGCGGGTCGGTACGGACCACGCTTTTGTAATCAATCGAATCATCACCACTCATCACCGAGCGTAAACTACCGCAACCACTTAACAACAATAACGTCGCCACGAGCGCGGACACTACAACGCACTTTTTGTTAAACAAACTTTTCATTTAAAGCAACCCCGCCTCTGACATTGCAGCTCGCAAGGGAGCCTGAAATTGAGCGCTAAGTTGAAACAGAGGCAGGCGAATCCCAGAATGAATACGCCCCATCTGAGCCAACGCCCACTTGACTGGAACAGGGTTGCCTTCAACGAACAATAACTTGTTCAAAGGGCCCAATAGATTATTTAAGCGCTTGACGGTCGACACATCGCCTTTCAGTGCGGCACTACACAGATCGTGCATGGCACGTGGTGCAATATTGGCGGTGACAGAGATATTGCCGCGACCACCTAGCAAAATCAACGCAGCCGCAGTCGCATCGTCGCCACTTAGCACCAAAAAGTCAGAGGGCAAATCACGAATCAGTAACGCGCCGCGACCAATATCACCCGTCGCATCTTTAATCCCGATCACGCCTGGCACTTTAGCCAAACGCAGCACAGTGTCGTGCGCCAGATCAGCGACCGTGCGGCCCGGCACGTTGTACAAAATCGTAGGCAGATCAACAGCCTCTTGTACGGCTTTGAAATGCTGATACATGCCCTCTTGCGACGGCTTGTTGTAATAGGGTACGACCGATAACCCCGCATGCGCACCGACTTTTTTAGCGTGCTCGGCCAGATGAATCGCTTCGCTGGTTGAATTTGCACCCACGCCCGCGATGACAGGGATACGCCCCGCCGAATGCTCAACCGCGACGCGAATCAACTCAGCATGCTCGTCGACGTTTACAGTGGGTGACTCGCCCGAGGTACCCACAATGACAAGTGCATCGGTGCCTTCTTGGGCATGCCAGTCAATCAGGGCTTTGAAGCTTTTATAGTCGAGGCTGCCATCGGGGTGCATCGGCGTAACCAAGGCAACCATGCTGCCCATGAACTGGGGGACTTTAGAGGTCGAAATCGTGGCCATGAATGGATCCAGAAGGCTAGTCAAGGCGCAAAAGCACCTATACGAAGTTAGAGCAACAGTTTACCGGATTGCGGGGCGAACTATAAAAAAAGTCGAATGACTTGCTCGCCTAGCGCAACTAACGGAGTGAGCACGGCGCTCAGCACCCCAGTCGCCAGCAAAGCGATGACAATCAACATGCCGTAGGGTTCGATACGGCCATATTGCCAGGCGAGCCGATTTGGCAGAAGACTAAACAATACCCGCCCCCCGTCTAAAGGCAAAATAGGTAATAAATTCAAAGCCATAAGCACCAAATTGATCTGGATGCCGACGCGCGCCATTTCAAACCAAAAGCCACTTCGCTCGCCTGCATCAAACAGTAAGCGTAGGCTGATCGCCCAGAGAATCGCCATAAACAGGTTGGCGCCTGGGCCGGCCAGGGCGACCCACAACATATCCTGCTTAGGGCGGTGCAGCCGACCAAAATCGACTGGCACGGGTTTGGCCCAGCCAAACAAAAAACCGCCGCCAAAGAGGCTGGACATCGCCAAAATACCAATGGGCACGGCAATGGTGCCGATTGGATCGATATGGCGGATTGGGTTCAGGCTCACGCGCCCGGCAAGCGAAGCCGTTGGATCGCCGAAGAGTTTGGCAACATAGCCATGGGCAGCCTCATGCAAGGTGATTGCCAACAGCACAGGCAAGGCGTAAAGGGCTAGGGTTTGAATCAGATCTTCCATGCAGCGATTGTAGAGCCTTACGGCTGCTCTTCAAGGCATTAGGTCGCTGATTAGGTGGAATTCTTCGCGTGCGCGAATTCAGCGTTCAGCATTCAAAATTTAGGCGGCAGCGAAGCTCGCTTATATGGCACCGAGTCATTGACCCCGTCAAAACTTCAATCGAGACCTAATAAACTTGGGTCACCACGGCCAAGGCGCGCCACCTCGGGTGGCGAACTCGTCAGGTCAATGACGGTTGTCGCCTCGAGTGCACAGGCACCTGCGTCAATCACAGCGGCCAAAGCATGCTGATAGCGCTCGCGAATCTCGACTGGGTCATTGAGGGCAAGCTCTTCGCCTTCTGGGATCAAGGTGGTCGACAAGAGCGGCGATTGTGCGTGTTCGAGCAAGGCAAGCGTGACCGGATGCGACGGCACCCGAATCCCGATGGTTTTTCGCGATCGGTGCGACACGCGACGCGGCACCTCGCGGGACGCCTCAAGGATAAAGGTCCAGGGCCCTGGAGTCGCCAGTTTGAGCAACCGATATTGAGCATTATCGACGCGCGCAAATTGACTGATTTCAGCCAAATCGCGACACAAAATCGTCAAATGATGACGATCGTCGAGCCCCCGGAGTTTGCGCAAGGCGTCTGCCGCCCCCTTGTCATCGAGCCGAGCCACGACCGCATAACTTGAATCAGTGGGCACTGCTACCAAACCACCCTCTTGCAGCAGTTGCGCCGCTTGCTTAAGCAAGCGGGGCTGAGGGTTCTCGGGATGCACGACAAACAGTTGCGACATATGGTCTTTATCTTAAATGGGTTTAAAGGCGTCAGATCGATCGCCCTACCCGAAGAGAATTTCTGCGCATTACGTTAAAATCACCGCGCAAGTTGCCGTAGCTCAGTTGGATAGAGCAACGCCCTTCTAAGGCGTGGGTCACTGGTTCGACTCCAGTCGGCAGCACCAAAACATGAACGACGCGACTCGCCTAGCTCGCCACGCCGAATCTGCCGCCGTTACTGCACCACCTTGGCGTTTTCGCGTAGCCTTTTTACGTATTCAAAGCGCTGCTTTTGCACCAGCATTTGCCGGATATCGTTTTTGGCTTCGTCAAAGGTGGGCGCTTTAAACGGGCGGGTCTCCTCAAGTTTGATGAGGTTCCAACCTGCTGGCGTTTGAATCGGAGCAGCTGACAAAGCACCTTTGGCTAAATTCACCATCACGTTTGAAATAGCTGGCAAAATTTGAGCTGGCACCACCCACCCGACATTGCCACCGTCTTTTTTGCTGGGATCAAGAGACGCCTCGGCGGCAAGCTTTGCAAACGCTTCGCCCTTACGCAGGCGCGCTAAAACCGCTTTGGCCTGATCCTCCGTTGCGGTCACGATCAGGCTCAAGCGATATTGCTGCTGATCTTTCATCAGAGCCATCTGCCTTTCGTACTCAGTCTTGATGGTGACGTCAGGGATAGGATTGCGTGCCATGTAGTCGTTGAGCAAAAGCTCGACTAAAAAAGTCTGACGCACTTGTGCCCACTGGGCTTGCGCCTCAGTGGTCTTATCCAACCCCAGGCGGGCTGACTCTTGCGCAAGAATTTCGCGATTGACAAGCTCGTCTTGAATCACTTGACGTAACTCGGGCGAATCTTTTTGACCCTGTGCAACGTTGACCTTGACATTGTTATCAATCAAAGACTGCGGAACGGGCACTCCGTTAACGGTCGCAAACGCGCCTGGCGGTTTGGTTTGCGCCAAGCTACTTGCGCAAATCGCGCTCAGCGACACCGCCATAAACAGCGCACGAGACGCGATCGAAAAATTTGAAAAGAGAATCTGCATGATTTTTGTTTACACTTTATTAAAGAGATCAAAACAGCAACCGATTAAGACCTATTATAGGTGGGGCATGCACATCGGCAGATTTTGAGAGCCAATGAATAAAAATGAAAAAAGGAAAGAAAATGAGAATATTGTTTTCAGCTATCTCTCTTACTACGCTCATGCTTTGCAATCTGAGCAATTCGAGTTACGCCCAAACACAACCTAAATCTAAGGATTTTTCAGCAATGAATGCCGATCTTATTAAAGCTTTTGCCCCAACCGGTGTGCTACGCGCCTCGCTTAACATGGGCAACCCCGTGTTAGCCAACCGTGATGCGCAAGGCAAACCCTTCGGTATTTCGATCGACTTGGCGATGCAACTAGGTAAAAAACTTGGCGTCCCAGTTGAGCTAATCGTCAACGAAACGGCCGGTAAATCGGTGGCCACCCTTGAAGCCGGGCGTGCCGATATTGGTTTTTTTGCAATTGACCCCGAGCGTGGCAGAGATATCGCCTTCACGGCCGCCTATGTGCAAATAGAAGGGTATTACCTCGTGCGCGACAACTCAAGCATCCAACGCAACGACCAGGTTGACGTCGCGACCAACCGCGTCGTTGTTGGCAAAGGCAGTGCTTATGATTTATTTCTCACACGGCACCTAAAAAACGCACCACTCGAACGCGTGGCATCCTCGCAAGTGGTGGTCTCCAGTTTTCTAGACAAGGGCTTTGAAGTCGCTGCTGGCGTCAAGCAACAGCTTCAAGCCGACACCAAGGGCGTGACTGGAGTTCGCATGCTAAACGAACGTTTTATGGTCATTCACCAGGCAATGGGTGTGCCCAAAACAAAAGGTCCCGACGCGGCTTTATTTTTGCGCACCTTTGTCGAAGAGATGAAAGCGCAGGGCGTTGTCAAAGACTCGATGACGCGGTACAACATTCAAGGTGCCGGCGTGGGGCCAGCGGCTGATCCGAAAGTGGATCCACTGACGGCTCCCTAAGTGCACCAAGACGATATGCTAAAGATAAGGTGATGCTAACCACGCCACCTTATTACGCAGCCGCAACCAAAAAGGCTGGCGTCGTAAGGTACGAATCGTGATGCGTTCTGCCTGTGCGATGACGGTGTCGATTTGGCTTTCAAGCGCAGCGGCAAAACCACGGTCGTAGACCTCGAGGTCAAGCTCAAAATTCAAGCGTAAGCTGCGCGGGTCGATATTTGACGAGCCCACATAAGACCAGCCGCCGTCTACCGTGCACAATTTAGAGTGATCAAAATTACCTTGGGCTTGCCAGATGCGGCATCCCGTCAAAATCAGCTGATCAAGTTGCGCCATCATGGCAGCATTGACGAGCTTCAAATTGTTAGCGCCCGGCACCACGATATCCACCACAATCCCCCTGCGCGCGGCCGTAGACAACGCTGCGATCAAGACGAGATCAGGCAAAAAGTAGGGCGACTGAATACGCACATGATGCTGCGCCACCGACAACGCACCCAATAACATGTTGTGTGTACTGCCCAAGGTGCCATCCGGGCCTGAGGCGACACAGCGCATCGGTATCCCTTGCTCTATCAGTTGACCCAAGGCTGGGGCGAACCACTCGGGACCTTTGAGTTTTTCTTGTGTAGTGAACTGCCAGTCATGCGCAAAGCTGATGATCAACTGATGCACAATGGGGCCCTTCAGCTCAAAATGCGTATCTTGTGTGACATCTGCCTTGGCCACGGCGGTCAAAAATCCTGCTCGAATATTCATGCCGCCCGTAAAGCCGTGCACACCATCGATCACCAACAATTTACGGTGACTACGCAGGTTGGCATAGGCTAGGCGCAAGCCAAACAAGGGGCGCATAAAAAGTGCGGCTTTCACCCCCCCTTTGAGCAACATATTAATAATTGGCGGGCGCGAATACTTCGACCCAACCGCATCAATCAACACCCTCACCTGCACACCACGCGTCTGCGCTTCGATTAACGCTTGAGCAAACTCGGCACCTAAAACGTCATGATCAAAAATATAGCTCTGCAAGGCAATCGACTGAGTCGCACTGCGGATCGCTGCCAACATGGCGGGATACGTTTCGTCGCCGCCACGTAGCGTCCGAATCTCATTGAAGTTCAGCACCTTGAAATGACTGACGCGATCGCCCAACACTTTAAGGGTAGTAAATTGTGCGCCTGCCACAGCGCTGACATCCTGAACCAACACCCGTTCAATTGCATCTTCAGCGTAAATGGTGCCAGCTCGCGGCTGCGTGATTCGCTGCTTGCGCACACGATTGATGCCGGCAACCAAGTACAGCACCGCCCCGAAAATAGGCGAAAACAATGCCACGCCGACCCAGGCGACTGCAGCACGGACATCTTGCTTGGTCATGGCTGCGTGAACCGCAGCGGCTGTGCCCGCTACCCCCGACACCACAAACAAGACGTGCGGCCAGTATTCTGAGAGAAGGGGGTGCAATTCGGTCATTGAATAGGCTTACAGTAAAAACATGAGGCCCCACAGAGGGGGCAAACTGAGAACAAACATGCTAGAATCTTCGCTCTGTGGTGGACGTAGCTCAGTTGGTAGAGTCCCAGATTGTGATTCTGGTTGTCGCGGGTTCGAGCCCCGTCGTTCACCCCACCCCCCTTCTTCTTCAACGGCCGGTCTTTTTACGCCAAGCCTGAAAGTCAACAGTGGTTTGCGGGTCGGTATTGGGATACAAGCCCATGATCGAGCGCCCACCCCTAACCTCTTCTGTTGCAAAGTCCTCAAAAATCGTCATTTCAAACGCTTCGACTGCCAACTCATCTGCTAGGTGTGCCGGCAACACAATCACGCCATCGCCATCACCAACCATCACATCGCCCGGAAACACAGGCGCGTCGCCACAAGCAATTGGCACGTTCACATCGATCGCGTGATGCAAGGTTAGATTGGTGGGCGCTGAGGGGCGTTGATGATAGGCTGGGATACCGAGCTCAGCGATTTCAGCCGAATCACGAAAGCCACCGTCAGTGACAACACCCGCGACTCCACGAGCCATCAACCGCCCAACCAAGATACCTCCGGCCGAAGCCGCACGTGCATCTTTTCGGCTATCAATCACAAACACGGCACCTGCTGGGCATTCGTTGATGCCTTTGCGCTGCGGATGACTACGGTCTTTGAAGACCTCCATCGTGTTGAGATCTTCACGCGCAGGGATATAGCGCAGCGTAAAAGCTTCACCCACCATATTTTTAGTGGACTTTGATAAACGCTGCACACCCTGAATAAACTGATTGCGCAAGCCTCGCTTAAACAGGCAAGTCGCTAAAGTGGCCGTACTAATACCCAGCAGTTTTTCGCGGGTCTCTGGCTTAAGAGTGCTCATCGTGAATCTCGCTTATTGACAATCGGGTTAAGAGGGCTCGTCGAGCATCTCGCTTATAGATAGCGAGTTGAAAGTGCTCGTCGGGGATCTGGCTTAATAAATATCGGGTTCAGACACTGGCGCGCCAAAGTCGGTTCGCAAGAAATCAAAGTCGCAGCCTTCGTTAGCCTGTTCAATATGCTTAGAGAACATCCAGCCGTAGCCACGCTCGTAGCGAGGCTCAGGTGCTTTCCAGGCCGCTTTGCGTGCTGCCATCTCGGCGTCAGAAATTTCGAGGTTAATCGTACGGGCAGGTACGTCAACAGAAATCATATCGCCATTTTTAACCAGTGCTAACGGGCCACCGACATACGACTCGGGTGAAATATGCAACACACAGGCGCCATAACTTGTGCCACTCATGCGCGCATCTGACAGACGCAACATATCGCGCACACCTTGCTTGAGCAGCTTTTTAGGCATGGGCAACATGCCCCACTCGGGCATCCCAGGGCCGCCTTGTGGGCCAGCATTACGCAAAATCAACACATGGTCGGCGGTCACATCAAGATCATCGCTGTCGATCACGGCTTTCATCGATGGGTAGTCGTCAAACACCAGAGCTGGACCGGTATGACGATGTAAATGCTCGGGACACGCGCTCGGCTTGATCACGCAGCCATCGGGGGCCAAGTTGCCTTTCAGCACCGCAAGCGCACCCTCGGCATAGATAGGATTATCAACCGGCCGAATCACGTCGTCGTTATAAACGCCCGCACCCGCAATGTTTTCACCCAGCGTCTTGCCGGTGACGGTCAGTGCATCCAAATGCAGGTGCTGCGGGATACGCGTCATTAGGCCCGGCAAGCCCCCCGCATAGTAGAAGTCTTCCATCAAGTACTGTTCGCCGCTTGGGCGCACGTTAGCGATCACCGGCACGATCCGACTAAAGCGATCGAAATCATCAAGACTGATGTCGCACCCAGCGCGCTTCGCTTGCGCAATCACGTGAATGATCGCGTTAGTCGAGCAGCCCATCGCCATCGCGATCACGATCGCATTCTCGAAGGCGGCATGGGTTTGAATTTTGTTTGGGGTCAGGTCTTCCCAGACCATATCGACAATGCGGCGGCCCGACTCGGCGCTCATGCGCATGTGGTTTGAATCGGGTGCCGGGATAGACGAGAAGCCAGGCAGTGTCATACCAAGCGCCTCGGCGATAGCGGTCATGGTGCTGGCCGTACCCATGGTCATGCACGTACCGTGACTACGCGCAATACCGCCCTCAATCTCAAGCCACTGGGTTTGATTAATCAGACCGGCACGGCGGTCGTCCCAAAACTTCCAGGCATCAGACCCAGAACCCAGCGTTTTACCCTGCCAGTTACCGCGCAACATTGGGCCAGCGGGCACATAGATCATTGGCAGTCCGGCACTAGTGGCACCCATCAGTAACGCAGGTGTTGTCTTGTCGCACCCACCCATCAGCACCGCACCGTCGATCGGGTGACAGCGCAACAGTTCTTCAACGTCCATCGCCAGCAAGTTGCGATACAACATGGTGGTGGGCTTAACATATTGCTCTGCCAACGACTGCGCGGGCAACTCAATCGGAAACCCACCGGCTTGCAATACACCGCGCTTCACGTCTTCAACGCGTTGCTTGAAATGACTGTGGCAAGGGTTGATATCAGACCAAGTGTTAATAATGCCAATCACTGGCTTACCCGCCCAGTCTTCGGGCCCATAACCCATTTGCATGGCGCGCGAACGATGGCCAAACGAGCGCAAATCATCGGGAGCAAACCATCGTGCACTGCGCAAAGACTCGGGGGTTTTAATTTTTGGTTTTTTTTCTTCGGTTGTCATATTCACGTCTCCGGAAAAGCAGCAAATTAGTGCGTTATTTAGCTGTTGTTGTTCGGCTTTGGTTATTCGGATTTGGTTATTCTGCGTTCGTTATTCCGCGTTCATTATTCAGCTTTGGTACAGAGCTTAGCCTTAAATGCGACATCGGTTTCGAGTTTCCAGACCCGACCACCATCGGGTTGCTCAAAGAAAGGGGGTATCCCTGACAAAAAAGGCAGATGCTGCACAATCCAACGATCACCACGCACCCAAAAAACACGTTGTTCGCTTGCACAAAGGCGTACCACCAACTCTTTAAAATTAATCAGCGTCTGCTGACCAACCGCTGGATTAAACCGGGCGGCATCCGCCAATTCGTTACGCCAGTTATCACGCTTCGGAAGATTGTCCCAGTTTTCGACCACCCAAGCAGGCTCAGTGGCAGCTGCATAAAAAGCCAAATCAAAGGGATAACTGCGCACATACACAAATATGTCGGTCGGCTTTTTTTGAGCAGCGATCTGTGTGCCCATTACGTAGGCGGTATCCGTTTGAATAAAGCGAAACACCCCCATCCCAACTACACACGCAACGCTTGAAATCACAAAATAGGTGGCAATCGTTCGAGGGATGTGCGCGGCCCAGCGACCTTGCAAAGCCAACAGTAAAGCTTCAGCGCTAAGCACTGCCAATGGTGGTACTGCCGGCAAAATATAGCCGATCAGCTTTGAGGCAGGGATTGAAAAAAAGATAAAAATCAGCAAGAGCCAGATCAGCATCAACAAGCCAAACGTCTGCAAGGTGGTTTGCCAAAACCGCCGATTAAACGCTACGAGCAAACCAAGCGACCATGGCATGGTCATGCCAAACAACACAGGCAAATAAAACCAAATTGGCTGTGGATTGTTGAATCCTTTGCTCACGAAGCGTTCAAACTGCTGATGGATAAAAAAGTAATTGAAAAACTCTGGAAACTTAACCTGCATCGCCCAAAACCACGGCAAGGTCACAGCTATAAACGCCACGATGGCGGGTAGCCACAACAACACACCAAGCTTACGCCAGCGCTTTGTCAACAACAGCCAAAAGAATAAAACGCCGCCAGGCAAGGCCAAACCAATTAAGCCTTTTGCCAAAATAGCGAGTCCGGCAAATACTGCCGCTGCGACCGAGAACCACCGGTAGGGCTCCCCTTGCTCACTATTGAGCACCGCGTGCGCACCGGCAAGAATCGTGAGTGAAATCAACCCCGACACCAACATATCAAGATTGGCGTATTGCGCACCACCATAAAACAAAGGCAGTGTGCACAGGATGATTAAGCTCAAGGTAGCCTGCTTAAGACCCCGGTGCTTACGAATAAAAAAATACAACGCAATCGCGCTTGACCAAGCCGCCAGCCACGAGGGGATGCGCACCGACCACTCGTGCGCCCCAAAAACCAGTACCGACAAATCAGTCAGCCAATAAAAAAGCGGAGGCTTATGAAAATAAGGCAGGCCATTCATCAAGGGCACTAAAAAGCTGTCGGCGCGCGCCATATCCCAAGCCACACCCACATAGCGCCCTTCGTCGGGCAAGTGTAAGTGGCGCACCCACGACAAGCATCCCAGCCAAAAGCCGGTACCTAAGACAAGCCAGCGGGTGGCTTGTGGCTGCAAAGCTGCGATCCACAGCCGATTCAGTAAATTTTTCATGAAACGCAGAAATTGAAGGACTCTCCCGATTGTAGGGCAGTCTCGCAAAGCCGTTATGGTGCTGTGGCGCGCGCGCTCAGGGCCTGTTGCAAGACTGGTTTGAGATAAGTCAGAAACTTTGCAGGATCTTCACTCATTGGAAAATGTCCCATCCCCGGCATAATCTGCCAGTTGACACCCTCGATGGTCTTGCCTAAAAAGGCCGTATCTTCTGGGGTGCAGGAATAATCATACTCACCCGTCAACAACCATAGCGGACATTTTTTTGTGTCAATCTGTTTAACGCGATCCCGAATATCGCCATCGGCGGTATAGAAAAACAAATCGCCTTTAAACACGCCGGGCCCCCCTTGCATGTAATGCCAGAGGGTTTCCCATTTATGCTGCAAGGGGCTTAACGGGCCAATTAAGCCTGAAACAATTCCGGCAGCAATTTCACCACCATGCACATCCGAGCGATGCAACCACTCTAGGTCGTAATAGGGCTCGACGTGTGCGCCCGACTGTAAACCAATCGCAGCGCCAAAGCGCTCAGGGTGTTCTAGTGCAAGGTGCAACACAATGCGTCCGCCGATCGAGCAGCCCATCACAATCGGCTGATCGAGTTGTAGCGCATCGGCAACCGCCAGGATTGCCTGAGTGTAATCATGCGACGACAACCGGTAGGTGCTGTTTTGCCAGCCTTCGGGGGGTGACGATTTGCCATGCCAAGGCAGATCAAACGCAATCACTCTAAATTGTTTAAGTAGCTCGGCATCGTTCATCAGCGCGCGATACTGACGCGTATCAGCGCCTGCAGTGTGTAAGCACAACAAGGGCACACCGGCACCCGCCTCTTCAACATAAACTCGGTGCGGTTGACCGTTTAAGGTCAGGTGCATATAGCGACCAACAATAGGTTCTACAAAAACTTTTGCGCCCATACCATCGTGGCTCATGCTGTCGTGACTCTTGCTGCTCTGGTCTCTGCTATTTTGGCTTATGCTGTTTTGACTCACGATGTCACCTCTTCACCACGCACGCTCGCCAAAACATCTTTGAAATACAGCAGATGTGACATCAGTGGATACAAATCGCCCTCCATCTTGAGATGCTTAAGCTTGAGCATTGCCATCACGTCATGAAAGCCAGGCTTGGGAATAACTTGTAAGAACTCAGCCCAGGCTGCTTCGCGTGCCCGCAACGCAAACACCCAGTCGGCAATGGGGAAAGGGCCTTTTTTTACTGACGCGATCCGTCCGTCCAAGATCTGAATCACGTACTCAGCTTGGTCAACCTGTAGCAAAAATGAGGTTGAAACATGACGCCCTCGCCACACCAGCCTTTCGTCGACGTTGACTTTTTGTGCCAACATTTCACACCACAAAACGTCCATCATGACTGGGCTCTTTAGTTAATCGTTTAGCTGATCGTTCAGTTGATCGTATTATTTTTTGACGAGCGGACACTGGCTTTCAGACAAAGGGTTAAAAGAATCCTCGCCCGACACTGTTTTGACGATCTTGTAGTAATCCCAAGGGGCTTTTGATTCAGCGGGAGACTTAACCGAAACAAGATAAGTATCGTGAATCAGTTTGCCATCTGCCCGTAATTTTGCATTGCGCGCAAATGCGTCACGGATGGGCATCTCGCGTAAAGTTTTCATCACATCGGTCACGTCATCGCTACCCGATTTTTCGACTGCACGCAGGTAATTTAAGATGGCCGAGTATTGCCCTGCCTGCAAAGCGGTTGGCATCTTGCCCATTTCTTTAAAAAACCGTTGCGAAAATTTACGCGTCTCGTCGTCCATATCCCAGTAAAAGGTCTCGGCAAAATTCATGCCTTGAGCGGCTTGTAAGCCCGCGCCATGCACGTCAGCGATGCTCATTAACAGCGCGACCAGTTTTTGTTTTTTTCCTAAACCGAACTCGTTGGCCTGTTTAATTTGATTCAATAAATCCCCTCCCGCACTTGCAAAAGCCACTGCGTTGGCGCCGCTACCTTGCGCCGAAAGCAAATAGGAAGAAAAATCATTACCCGGAAAAGGATACCGCGACGACCCGACAACAGACCCACCACCTTCTTTAATAAAGCGAGCGCCATCGCTTTCAAGCGAATGGCCAAAGGCGTAATCGGCCGTTATGAAATACCATTTTTTTGCGCCCTGCTGCGCCAAAGGCAAGGTACCGACTTTTGCCAGCGCGTAGGTGTCATACACCCACATCACGTTCGTCGGCTTGCAGTCTGCACCCGTAATGCGCGAAGATCCTGCGCCGGTCGCCATCGTCATTCGATTTTTTTCGGCCGCAATATTCATCACCGCTAACGCAACAGCGCTGTTGCCCAATTCGGTCACAACATCCACACCATCGCGATCGATCCACTCGCGCGCACGCGCCGCGGCAACGTCAGCCTTGTTTAAGTGATCAGCCACGACAAGCTCGATCGGTTTACCTGCCACCTTGCCACCAAACTCTTCGATCGCAAGTTTTGTCGCCAACACCGAACCTGGGCCTACATTCGCCATGTACAAGCCTGACAAATCGGTCAGCACGCCGATCTTGACGACACCACCAGAGATTTTGTCTTGCGCCTGTACGGGCATGACACAGAGGGTTAGAGCAATAGCGGCTGACAGTAATGATTGCTTGAACATGATGGTCTCCTGAATAAAGTATTTTTTTGTGGTTTTTTGTATCGTACTGCATCTAATCCCGAGTGCCACTTCAAGGTCGACCCACACGCTTTTACTTGGAGGTTAATGCCGGCACAGACAACTCAGGACAAGCTTGGATTCAATCCATGCCGATATTGGCCTCTTTAATCACTTTGGCCCACTTAAGGGTTTCGGCCGCAATGAACGCACCAAACTCTGCAGAAGTTTCGGGCACGGGCACGGCACCGAGCTCGATGATCTTTGCCTGAACGTCGGGTCGCTTAATAATTTCAACAATACTGGCGTTTAATTTATCAACGATTGGTTTAGGTGTTGCTGCAGGCGCCAACAGACCAAACCATGACCATACCTCGTAACCCGCCACGCCAATCTCTTGAATCGTTGGGATCTCTGGCAACTGTGGATTGCGCTGCGCAGACGTTACTGCAAGCGCTTTGAGGCGTCCACTTTTAACTTGCTGAATCGCTGAAGGCATGTTGTCAAAGATCATTGAGATTTGACCTCCCATCAAATCGGCAACGGCTGGGGTGCTTCCTTTGTAGGGGATGTGGGTGATCTTCGTGCCGGCCATCAAGTTGAACAACTCGCCCGAAAGATGGAGCGTCGTCCCATTGCCCGACGAACCATAGGTTAATTTGCCCGGATTCGCCTTTTCGTAGGCCAACATTTCTGGCAACGTGTTGAAAGGCGCATCTTTATTCACCACCAACAAATTGGGCACCATCGCGGCACGGGTGAGTGGCACAAAATCTTTAGCCGCGTCATACGGCATTTTTTTGTATAGGCTCGGATTGATGGATTGCGTGCCGATCGTACCCATCATGATGGTGTAACCATCGGGCGGCGCCTTCGCCACGTACGCGGTACCAATATTGCCGGCTGCGCCTGGCCGGTTTTCAACGACCACCGTTTGCTTAAATTTTTCTGTAAGCTTTTGACCAATCAAACGCGCCAAAATATCGGTGGTGCCAGCAGCAGGAAACGCTACCACCATCGTGATTGAGCGGTTAGGGTAATTGTCTGCTGTTTGCGCCAGCGCGCTTGCGCTAACCGTTGAACCTAACAGTGTTGCTGTAGCAATTTTTAATAAGACTGCACGCATGTTTTGCACTCCTTTTATTTTTTGTCCTACCTTTTACGGCCGATATGTCACAGTTCGTACACCCGCCTGACGTAAAGGCGCTGCGAGCGTCGCAAACTCAACCAACGCGGCGCGCGTTTCGGCCGGATCAATGATGTCTTCAATCACAAAGGCTTCGGCGCTGCGCATCGGTGAGGTCAAGGCTCGCACGCGGGCTTCGATCTCGGCGTGTTTCGCTTTAGGGTCTGCGGCCGCTTCGATCTCGGCACGATACGCAACCTCTAGGCCGCCCTCAATGGGCAATGAACCCCACTGGGCCGACGGCCAGGCATACCGAAAATTAAAACGTCCTGGGGCTTGATGACCAGCGGCCGCCACGCCAAACGCGCGACGCATAATCACCGAGCACCAAGGGACGGTCGATTGCGACACGGCCGTCAGTGCACGCACACCCGCGCGCATCACGCCATCTTGCTCAGCCTCAATACCAATTTGAAAGCCAGCCACATCCACCATGTTGATCAAGGGCAAATGAAAGGTCTCAGCCAAATCAATCATGCGTACAAACTTATCAGAGGTTTGCCGATCCCAAGCACCGCCATAGTGGTAGGGGTTACTAGCCGCGAACACCACGGGCCAACCATCAACACGCGCGAGGCCGCCTACGATGGCACGGCCCCACTGTTTACCCATTTCTAAAAATGAGCCTGGATCCACCAAGGCTTCAATGATCGGTCTGATTTTATAAACCTTGCGGGGATCTTTAGGGATGGCGTTACGCAACCAGCTTTGATCAAGCGCGTCTGTTGGCACCGGGCCACGTGGCGGCAGTTCATGCACTGAAGCAGGCAAATAGGACAAGAAACGGCGAGCCGCGAGAAATGCGTCAGCTTCAGAGGCCACCTCATCATCGACCACGCCATTGCGCGCATGAATCTGGCTGCCGCCCAACTCGTTCTTTGTGTAATGCTGGCCAATCCGTGCAACCACCGGCGGGCCCGCCACAAACAATTGCGAAGTGTCTTTGACCATCACTGAATAGTGGCTGGCCGACACCCGTGCCGAGCCCTGCCCGGCCACTGAACCTAGGGCCAACGACACGCAAGGCACTTGCGCCAAACTACGGGTAATGGATGCCCATATTTTCATTTTAGGCAACAAGGCATGACCCATTTTTTCGATGTTTTTAACCGAACCACCGCCGCCTGTGCCATCGATCAGGCGCACGAGGGGCAAGCGTAAATCACACGCCATTTGTTCGGCAAAAATCATTTTATCGCCCACCGCACCGTCATTGGCACCACCGCGCACGGTGAAGTCATCCCCCACCAACACGATCGGCCGCTGGTTGATTTGCGCACGACCGATGATGACGTTAGACGGCATCACGCTGATTAACTTCCCTTCGCTGTCGTAGGTGGCCGTGCCAGCTAACCCACCCACCTCACGAAAGGTCTGCGGATCTACTAGCTGATCAATGCGCTCGCGTACCGTTAACTTGCCGTTATCGTGCTGTCGCTTAACCTTGTCTTCGCCACCCATGGCGAGTGAAAGTTTTTTTCTAAGCGCCAGCTCTTCTAATTCGGGGGTCCAACTCATTGTTTTGCTCTGTCCTTGTGTGATGACACATCCGCAAGCGCGTCATGTCTGCTCCTGTTGGCCTGTGCGGCTCAATCAATATTGTTCTCGAGTTAACAAGATACCTCACTGACGGCTAATTTTGTTAGAAATTAGTGACCAACGACCGAACTCTGTCAGCGCTCAAAAGTGGGGGTGCCGATAAAACATCGGGAAAACCTTGATAAGCCACGTTCTGAACTGGCCGACCGCGACCAAGCTATTCCAAGCGCTGCGGTGGCACAATAGCGTCTTTTGCACGAGCTTCTGCCATGACCTCAGCCACCGCCCCCTCCCGTTCTATTGTTTCGCTCGATGCTGTCAGCCTGTCGCGTGCGATTCATCGCCGCGAGGTGTCCTGTACCGAAGTTCTCGAAGCCTACTTAGTGCAAATAGACCAACAAAATCCAACCGTCAACGCCATCGTAGCCATGCCCGACCCCGACGCCCTATTTGCTCAAGCACGCGAACGCGATGCACAACTAGATCGCAAGCAAAGCATGGGTGTACTGCACGGATTCCCTCAGGCGCCTAAAGACATCGCGCCAGTCGCAGGCATGATCACCACCAACGGCTCACCGATTTTTAAAGGGCAAGTCACCACGACGGATTCGGCCGCCAACGCGCGCGTACGTGCTGCTGGGGCGATCTTTGTGGGGCGCACCAACTCGCCAGAGTTTGGCTTGGGCGCACACACCTATAACCCTGTCTACGGCATCACCCGCAACGCCTTTGACCCTTCGCGTTGCGCGGGTGGCAGCAGTGGTGGCGCGGGCGTTGCCCTTGCCTTGAATATGCTGCCGGTCGCTGACGGCTCTGACATGATGGGGTCGCTACGCACTCCAGCGGCCTTTAACAACGTGTTTGGCTTTCGCACCTCGCCAGGCTGTGTGCCACACGGCCCCGGCGAAGAAGTCTTTTTTCAGCAATTCAGCGTCACGGGCCCCATGGCACGCAATATCCCTGATCTGACGTTATTGCTCTCGGTGCAAGCCGGTTTTGACGCGCGCTTGCCGTTATCGCGCAGGCAAGATGACGTCAAATTATTTGAGCAACCGCTTGAGCGCGAGTTGCGTGGTACCCGCATTGGTTGGCTCGGCGATTTAGGTGGTCATTTGCCCATTGAAGCGGGCCTCTTAGGCATCACCGAAACTGCTCTTGAACACTTCAAAACCATTGGCTGTACAGTTGAAGCGGCTGTGCCAAAGTTTGATCTTGAACAACTCTGGAACGCTTGGCTCACGCTGCGCAGCTTTACGTTTTCGGGGGGTAATGCCCACCACTATCACTCTGCCAGTTCGCGCGCCCTACTTAAGCCAGAGGCAGTATGGGAGATCGAACGTGGCTTAGCCTTGACAGGACCTGACGTGTTTGCCGCCACCAAAGTGCGCACGGCCTGGTATCAAGAGCTGCGACGCCTGTTTGAAACGTTCGATTTTTTAGTCATGCCCGCAGCGCAGGTCAGCCCGTTCGCAGCCGAAGAGTACTGGCCTAAGCAAATCGCCGGGAAATCTATGGACACCTATCATCGCTGGATGCAATCGGTCATCCCAGCCACGATGGCGGGCCTACCCACCTTGGCAGCACCTGCGGGATTCACAAGCGGCGGCCTGCCCGTTGGGCTACAGATGATCGGCCCGGTGCAAAACGACATGAGCGTGCTACAACTTGGGCACGCTTACGATTTAGCCAGCGGTTATTCAAAAATTCGCAGCAACTTATTGCAATAATCGCACGTCCGAACAGTAGATCGAGATCACATGATGTCAAGCTATTTACCTTCTTCTCGCCTTAAGATCCTATGACGCTGCGCCATTTACTTGTCTCTTGCCTTAAGCTCGTATGACGCTGCGCAATTCACTTGTCTCTTGCTTAGTATTGCTGTGTCTGCACAGCCAGGCGCAAACCGTCACTGAAAGCATGGCGCTGTTTGACGAAGGAAAAACCCAAGAGGCCGTCGCGCAACTCAACCGGTTGGGGCAAGGTGGCAACGCCGAGGCACAAAGCATGCTGGGAGTGTTGTACGACAACGGTCAAGGTGTAGCACAAGACTACAAACTCGCGCGTGTGTGGTTTGAAAAATCCGCAGCGCAAGGCCACGCAAGTGCCCAATACCATTTAGGATTTATGTATGAAGCAGGGCGAGGTGTCGCACACAGCGACAAGCAAGCCTTGCACTGGTACAGGTTGGCGGCGGCCGCTGCGGAGCCGAACGCGCAATATCGCTTGGCCTTGATGAATCTGAATGGATTTGGCGTGACACCAAATCCTGTTGAAGCGCGTAAATGGTTTGCGCTGGCGGCCGCGCAAGGCGACCCGCACGCACAACGTCACCTCGGCACCCTCTATGCAAAAGGCTTAGGCGTGAAGCAGAATAAAATTCTGGCCTACATGTGGCTGGACATCGCACGCGGGCTGGGCGAGCAGAGTGCCGTACGCACCCTTGCCGAACTTTCTGAAACGATGTCAAAAGAGGCGGTGACCCGAGCCCAAGAGCTCGCCACGCGCTGTATCGCTAAAAACTATCAAGGCTGCGAGGTTGCAACATGAATAAAATCGCACTTGTCACCGGCGCTGCAAAACGCTTAGGGCGCTCAATCGCCTTACGTTTGGCGCAAGACGGCTGGGATATTGGTGTGCACTATGGGCAGTCGGTTGCCGAGGCGCAAGAGACAGTTCTGGCTGTGCAACACTTGGGACGACGCGCTGTGGCACTACGGGTAGACTTTGCAAAACAAACCGAGGTGGACTCATTAGTCGAGCAATGCACGACCGCGCTTGGCCTACCAGATTGCATTGTTAATAGCGCTTCATTATTCGCCTTTGACAATGCAGAAAATTTTAGCCCTGAGCAATTTGAAACTCACATGCAGATCAATGCGATCGCTCCGATTGCACTGAGCCGCGATCTGTATCGCGCACGCTTGAACGCAAAAGAAATCTCTGCACGTGCGTTCACACATCCTTCGGTGATTATTAATTTGCTGGACCAAAAACTCGCTAATCCAAATCCAGATTTTTTATCCTATACCTTGTCAAAGTCAGCGCTGTACCAAGCCACCACCTTGCTTGCTCAAGCCTATGCGCCCGAACTACGCGTGGTCGGGCTCGCACCAGGGCTGACGTTGATATCGGGCGATCAAACTCAAGAAGGATTTGAGCGGGCGCATCAACAAACACCCTTAGGCAAATCGTCTACGCCCGAGGATATCGCCGATGCTGTGGTCTACTTAGCGTCGGCACATGCCGTGACAGGCACTACACTCTTTGTCGACGGTGGGCAGCACCTCAATCCCTCAAAACGCGATGTGATGTTTCTGACTTGATCTGCCTTGACGGGTGAGGCGCAACATATCTGAAGTAACCTGACTTTGCTGGCCTCAATTTGAGATGTCTGACCAGTGACCAAGCCTCGGCACAGACCTCATACTTTTGATTTTTTTCACTTCTAAACACGTTTTCGACACTCTCTAATGACTCTTGCCCTTATTCAACACCCCGACCTCTCGAACTGCCGTCGTTTGTTTCTCAAAGACTTTGAGATCAACATGAATATCGGTGTCCACGAGTTTGAAAAAAAGGGCGAGCAACGCGTCATCGTCAATGTAGATCTTTATGTACCCCTCACTGACAACACGCCAAGCCGTGATGACTTAAGCGAAGTGGTTGACTACGACTTCATGCGCCAAACGATTGCCGATATCATCGCGCCGGGCCATATTCAGCTGCAAGAAACGCTCTGCGACGAAATCATGAAGCGTATGTTGGCGCACCCTTTGGTACGTGCAGCGCGCGTATCTACGGCCAAACCTGATGTCTATGCCGATTGCGCCGCAGTCGGTGTTGAATCATTTCAGTTAAAAAAATAACCAAAAATATCAATTATTTATGGTTATTTTATTTGGTACATCAATGATATGTTACTTAGTACATCTAGACTGGATCTCGAAATAATACTTCACAACGAGCTTCTCAGTTATTAGGGCTCAATCTGCATGTGTGCGACTTCAGGCAAACCGCCCACCGTCAGTGTCCCTTGGCGTGCATTTGTTTAGACACTTGCGAATCTGGCAAAAACGGCCGTGCGCCGTTAATCACGTTAATCGGCGAACCCGTCAAAAAGGCCAATAAATTCTTAAGTGAAGTCTGGAAAAACTCTTCCATATTCTCTTTGGTCACAAAACCGATATGCGGCGTTGCCAGCACATTAGGCAAGCTTCTGTAGGGATGATCAACAGGCAAGGGTTCAACCTCAAACACATCCAAGCCGGCGCCACCAATTCGCCTCTGTTCAAGCGCTTCGAGCAGTGCGCCTTCAGCCACGATTTGCGGACGTGAAGTATTAATTAAAAAGGCGTCTTTTTTCATCAAAGCTAAATCTACAGCCGACACCAAGCCCAGCGTCGCATCACTGAGGGGCATATGAATCGTGATCACGTCAGCTTGGCGAAACAGCGCCTCTTTGGTGACTGACTCAACTTGATGCACGCTTGCGCGCTCGGGCGTCATGTTGCGACTCCAGGCCACAACCTTCATCCCAAACAACTGACCGATTTGTGCAACAGGGATCCCCATGTTGCCCAAGCCAACAATACCTAAGGTCTTGCCAGCTAACCCTCGGCCTAAGCTCACTTGCCAACCACCGGCGCGCAGCGAAGCGCTCTCTTGCGGAATCGAGCGAAACAATCCAAGAATTAATGCCCAGGTCACTTCAACAGTCGTTTGATGTTGCGCCTCAGTGGTACTGACAACAATGCCTAGCTCATCGGCAGCACGCAAATCAATTGAACGTGCATTACGCATACCGGTGGCTAGCAACAACTTCAATTTCGGCAAGCGCGCGAGTACTTCACGTGGAAACTCAGTACGCTCGCGAATTCGCATCACCACGTCAAACTCAGCCAAGCGATCCACTAACTCATTTTGGTCATGCACATGATCACGAAAGCTAACAACCGCCAACCCAGGAACTACACCCCAATCGACAATCGTCTGCCCAATCCCTAAGTAATCATCCAAAATCGCTAAACGCATTTTTAACCTTTCATTTTTTTGCCCGTCGGCGCTCTCTGAGCCAAGCCATCGCAGAGCTACCGATGCCTGTGTATTTCAAACACAGACATGCGTCGCCCACGACTCAATTCTCTTAGAGCCCAGCAGCCTCGCGAATCCCTTTTGTAATGCCAGTCATATCGGCACCGGGAGTCTCTTTGACGGCCTTCGCCCATAACGCAGCATTGGCTTCGCACAAAACGGTTTTGACCCCAGTCGAATTGATGAGTGACATCGCAATCCCGACGTCTTTGTTCATCAATTGCATCGCAAAGCCGAAGTTCCAGGTCTTAGGCAACACAGCACGAGGCCAAGCCTGCGCAGTCATAAAACTGCCGCCACTCGACGCATCAATCACTTGATGCATGATCGCAGGATCCAGCCCAAACTTTTCACCTGCTGCAAAAATTTCAGACGTCGCCACTAAAATCGTTGCGCCTAATAAGTTGTTCAACGCTTTGACAGCATGACCTGAGCCAACTGGGCCAACATGCACAACTTTCGTTCCCATTCGATTGAGCAAAGGCAAAGCACGCGCAAAGTCTGCGGCCTCACCGCCGGCCATAATGGCAAGCTTGCCCGATTCGGCACCGCCGATCCCACCCGATACGGGCGCATCAATAAACGTAATGCCATGCTGTTTTGCGAGCTTAGCGTTCTCGATGGTGTTCGCTGGCGTCGACGAACTCATATCGATCACCAGTGCGCCAGACTTTAAAGTCGTGAGTAATTCATTGCGCAACACCTTGTCGACAATCGGGCTATCAGGCAACATCAAAATCACAACTTGCGCATCGGCCATTGCGCTAATGCTAGCCACTGCCTTGCCGCCGGCGGAGGCTGCAGCCTGCTCGCGACGTGCAACATCTAGATCGAAGACCTGAACGTCCGCAAAGCCCTTCAAATGGGCAACCATACGGCTACCCATCGCACCCAAACCAACAAAGCCAACTTTCTGTCCTGCACCATTATTATTTTGACTCATGCTCATCTCCTCGTATTTTTAGTTAAATTATTTTTTTCCTAAAGTCTCATAGATACTACCGTAATCGAGTTTGCCGTGACCCAATTTGCTGTGCATATCGTACAGGTTACGGGCCAAACCACCGAGCGGCACGCTACATTTGGTTGCCAACGAGTTTTCAACCGCCAAGCCCAAATCTTTGAGCATTAAATCAACCCCAAAACCGCCCGCGTAACCGTTTGAGGCGGCCGACTCTGGCATGACGCCTGGACATGGGTTACATGAATTTAACACCCAGTTGTTGCCCGAACTTTTTGACATAATTTCAGATAACACGGCTGGGTCAAGGCCATTGGCAACACCCAAACGCAAGGCTTCGGCGGTGCCGATCATGGTGATGCCGAGCAGCATGTTGTTGCAAACCTTAACGGTTTGCCCACTGCCATGCGCACCGGCGTGATACAGCGCCTTACCCATCTTTTGCAGATACGGCTGTGCGGCCGCAAAGCCCTGCTCAGTGCCACCCACCATAAAGGTCAGGGTGCCAGCCTTAGCGCCGAAGGGCCCGCCCGAAACAGGCGCATCAATCATTTCTATGCCTTTGGCGGCAGCAGCAGTACCGAGCTCTTTGGCCACCTGTGGCGAAATAGTCGATGAATCGATTAGTACAGTACCCTTCTGAACAAGCGCTAAAACGCCCTGGTCGCCCAAGTACACGCTTTGCACGTGCTGGCTCGCTGGCAGCATACTGACCACGACTTTGGCGCCTTTGACAGCCTGCGCAAAGTCAAGGCCTTTAGCCCCGCCTGCCGCCACCAGAGCGTCGACGTTAGCCTGCGCCAAGTCAAAACCAATAACTGAAAAGCCGCCACGTAGCAGATTAAGTGCCATAGGCATGCCCATGTTGCCTAGACCAATAAATACGACTTCTGGTGCCATGAGGTTCTCCGAGAGATGTAAGGGGCTAGCGTGGTACCGCGAGGCGCCCTGAACAACCGGTAACGCCCCGTCTTGCGCTCGCAACTCATTATCACACCACTCAGGAAAAATAAAAAAACGATTTCAATCGAAAATTTGCTCACTCAAAGCAAAAGATCCGCTTCAAGCAAAAAACCGCTCGCAAAAAGCAAAAGGCTAGTTTCAATTAAGAAACTAGCCTTCTGAGATTACTGGTCGGGGCGGTGGGATTCGAACTCACGACCCTCTGCTCCCAAAGCAGATGCGCTACCAGGCTGCGCTACGCCCCGAAAGATGAGCAGTGTAACAGAAAAATGAAAAAATTAGCCAAAACGCCCGGTAATGTAGTCTTCAGTCTCTTTGCGGGTGGGCTTCACGAAAATTTGATCAGTTTTGCCGAACTCCATCAATTCGCCCAAATACATGTAGGCCGTGAAATCAGAACAGCGCGCTGCCTGCTGCATGTTGTGGGTCACAATGACAACTGTGTAATCATTTTTGAGCTCAGCAATCAACTCTTCGATTTTGGCTGTTGAGATTGGGTCAAGTGCCGAACAAGGCTCATCAAGCAGCAACACTTCGGGCTTGATCGCGACGCCGCGTGCGATACACAAACGTTGTTGCTGGCCACCCGACAAACTGCTGCCGTTTTGACCCAGCTTATCCTTGACCTCACCCCATAATGCGGCCTTACTCAGCGCCCACTCAACACGCTCGTCCATTTGCCCTTTGCTTAAATTTTCAAAGAGTCGGACACCAAAGGCGACGTTATCGTAAATGCTCATTGGAAAAGGTGTTGGCTTTTGAAACACCATACCGATCTTTGCGCGTATTAATGAAATATCCGTTTTAGACGTCAACAGATTTTCGCCGTCGAACAAGATCTCGCCCTCGGCGCGTTGGCCGGGATACAGCTCAAACATACGATTCAAGGTGCGCAATAAGGTCGATTTACCGCAACCCGATGGGCCAATAAACGCGGTGACTTTATTTTTGGCGATCGACATATTGACATCGCGCAACGCATGAAATTTACCGTAGTAAAAATTGAGTTTATTAATTTCAATTTTTGATACTAAGGGAGTGTCTTGTTTTGCAGAAGCGTTCAAAACCATAGTGTTTACCTTCGGGTTCTTTTTAGTCAGACTGAAATAGGTCGTACGGGTCTAACGGTGAAAATCATTTTTGCTGAAACATTGCACGTGCAAGGATGTTGATCCCCAGCACCGCCAAGGTAATCAGTGTGGCGCCAGCCCAGGCCAAGGTGTTCCAGTCTGAAAACGGGCTCGCTGCAAACTGAAAAATCACCACCGGCAAATTGGCCAGCGGCTTGTTCATATCAAACGACATAAACTGATTATTCAAAGCCGTGAACAGCAAGGGAGCCGTCTCGCCCGCAACACGTGCGACCGCCAGCAGAATACCCGTCATGATCCCGGCCCGGGCAGCCTTGTAAGACACCATCGTGATCATGCGCCACTTAGGGCACCCCAACGCAAAGCAGGCCTCGCGCAAGCTATTGGGTACCAAAAGAAGCATGTTGTCTGTGGTGCGTACGACCACCGGGATCACCAAAATCGCCAAGGCAAACGAGCCTGCCCAACCAGAATAGTGTTTGACCTGAGACACGTACACCGCATAAATAAATAGCCCGATCACAATCGAGGGCGCGGATAACAACACGTCGTTCAAGAAACGCGTTGCCGGGGCCAGCCAGCCACGCTGCCCGTATTCTGCCAAGAAGGTACCGGCCAAGATCCCGACTGGGGTACCAATTAAGGTGCCAATGCCCACCATCACGAAGCTACCCATGATCGCATTGAGTAAGCCACCGGCTTGCCCAGGAGGCGGGGTGATTTCAGTAAAGAGCGTCAGTGATAAAGCACCACCACCCTTCATCACCAGTACCGCCAAAATCCAAACCAACCAAAAAAGCCCAAACACTAGGGCTGCCATCGACAACGTCAACATCACTTTGTTAAGGATGCTACGGCGTATGTACACCCAGTTGTCAGAGCGAATGCTAGAGACTGGGGGCTGAATTGTGACTTTCACATTGAGGTTCATGTTTTTGTGCCTTCTGATTTTTCCATGCGCAACAACATCATTTTGGCAATCGCAAGCACAATCGTAGTGATCAAGAATAGAATCAGACCTAATTCAATTAAAGCTGACTTTTGCATGCCAGCAGCCTCGTTAAACTCATTGGCCAGGGCCGAAGCAATTGAGTTACCGGGATCGAAAAACGAGCCGGGCATTCTGAAGGCGTTACCAATCACAAATGTCACGGCCATGGTTTCGCCAAGCGCCCGACCTAAGCCCAACATAATCCCGCCAATCACGCCCGAGCGCGTGTAAGGTAAGACCACCTTCCACATGACTTCCCAGGTTGAGCTACCCAAACCGTAAGCCGACTCTTTGAGTAGGGCCGGTACAAGTTCAAACACGTCGCGCATCACCGCAGCAATAAACGGGATCACCATGATGGCCAGGATTAAGCCTGCGGTGAAGATACCGATACCGAACGGTGCACCAGAAAACATCCAGCCAATGACGGGTATGGGGCTGAGCACGCTGATCAGCGTGGGCTGCACGTACTGTTGAAAAAATGGCACAAAGACGAACAACCCCCACATGCCATAGATGATTGAAGGGATGGCTGCCAACATCTCAATCGCAGTGCCAATGGGACGCTTGAGCCAATTTGGTGCTAATTCAGTTAAAAATATCGCGATACCAAACGACACGGGGATCGCGATAATTAGAGCAACGAACGAGGTCAGCAGGGTACCTAAGATGGGCACCAAGGCGCCAAATTCGGCCTGCACCGGATCCCATTCGTTCGTCCAGAGAAATGCCAAGCCGTATTTCGAAAGCGTTTCTTGACTGGCGTAAATCAGCGAAAACAAAATCGCTGCCAAAAGAAAAAACACTAAAAACGCAAACACCCGCGTTAAACCACTAAACGCTGCGTCATGCCACGAGTATTGAGTTTTTTTCATATCAATCTTACTAACTGAGTCGGAGACTGAGCTTGCGTTGGAGACGTACTCAACGCAAGCTCAGACGTAACAGACAAACTAAACTTACGCGGTGCTTAGTTCAACAAGGGCTTGCCGCCCGCTGTTAAGTTGGCTTTCCAGCTTGCGCGGATTTGATCTGTGACAGCTTTTGGCAGCGGCACATAATCTAAGGCAGCGGCTGAAGTTGCACCGTTTGCAAACGCCCACTCAAAGAAAGCGATTGCGGCTTTGCCACTTTCAGGCTTCGCTTGGTCTTTGTGCATCAGAATGAACGTGGCGCTTGTGACAGGCCATGAATCAGCACCAGGTTGATCGGTTAAGACAACGCCCATTCCGGGTGCGCTATCCCACTTGGCGTTTGCAGCGGCAGCAGCGAACG
>CAMEAW010000012.1 GCA_945911685.1 Bordetella parapertussis | reverse complement strand
GGCCCATTCGCTTTTTGCGCGATGGCGGCTTTCAAGGCAAGGTCTACCCTGTCAACAGCCGTAATGCCGAGATCCAAGGCTACCCGGCGTTTGCCTCGATTAAGGATATCCCGGGCCCCGTCGATCAAGCCATCATCATCTTGCCCGCGGCGGCTTGCCAAGCGGCGCTGGAAGAATGCGGCGAAAAAGGTGTGAAGGTTGTTCAGGTATTTAGTTCAGGCTTTGCTGAGGTCGGGCCTGAGGGTGTGCTCGCGCAAAAACAGTTAGTCGCCACTGCCAAGCGTTATGGCATGAAACTACTCGGCCCAAATTGCTTAGGCGTCGTTGGTGTCGTGAATCGCTTCTTTGCGACCTTTTCAACGGCGCTTGAAGCGCTTACCCCCTCGCCCGGCACAATTTCGATCGCCACCCAAAGTGGCGCCTTTGGTTCGTGCGCCTACTCGATTGCGATTCAACGCAACATGGGGCTGAGCCGTATCGTCGCAACGGGCAATGAAGCCCATATTGATGTCGCTGAGTGTATCGATTATTTTGCGCAAGACCCGGGCACTAAGGTGATCTGTGCCGCGATTGAAGGCTGCCAGGATGGTAACCGCCTGCGCGCCGCACTATTAAAAGCGGCGAACAACAATAAGCCTGTGATCATCATGAAAGTCGGTACGTCGTCGGTGGGCATCGCCGCTGCTGCCACGCACACAGGCTCGTTAGCGGGGAACGATGCGATCTACGACGCGATCTTTACCGAGTGTGGGGCATGGCGCGCACAGACGATCGAAGAGATGCTTGATGTCGCCTATTTTTGTTCGAAATTGCCAGTACCGCAGAATGATCAAGCGGGTATTGTGACTGTGTCGGGCGGTATCGGAATTTTGATGGCCGATGCAGCTGAAAATCACTCAATTAGGCTCCCTGAACTGCCGCCCGTTGCCATACAAAAAATGGTTGAATTACTACCCTTTGCACCGATCGGTAATCCGCTGGACACCACCGCGCAAGTGACTGCAGTCAAAGATGGTACGACGCGTACGATGGAGATCATCTTAGCTGAGACCGATTGGTCAACACTATTTTTATACATGGCTCAAAGTGCTTGTGCACCCAAGCGCTTTGAATCGATGCGCAAGGCGCTGATCGCGCTTAAACAAAGGCACCCAGAGCGCAGCTTGATCTTGATTGGTCCGTCAGACGATGCAGTGCGTCTATCTCTTGAAAACGATGGCTTTATTGTGATGACGGACCCAAACCGAGCGGTCGTTGCGGCGCACGCTTGCATTACGATCGCGCAGCGTCGTAAGCACTTGGTGCCCATTCATCCACGGCCAGCTGCAGCGCAAAAACTTCAACAGATTCAAACTGAGGCCCAAGCGAAAGAACTATTAGCTAAGTACGGCATCCCCAGCTTGCAAGAGCGGATATGCACCACACGCCAGGAGGCTGTTGCCGCTGCAAACGCACTGGGGATGCCGGTGGTTGTCAAAATACTGTCACCCGACATTCAACATAAAACTGAGATCGGCGGAGTGGTTTTAAACCTGACCTCTGAACAAACGGTTGCCGACGCGTTTGACTTGGTCACCCAGCGCGCCCAGACTGCACAGCCTCACGCACGCATCGAGGGCGTGCTGGTTTCACAGATGGCAGGCCCAGGGCTTGAAACAATCTTAGGCGTGCATCAAGACCCCGTCTTTGGCCCGATGATGATGTTTGGCCTAGGCGGCATCTCGGTCGAACTGTTTAAAGATGTTGCCTTTGCCTCAGCACCACTTTCGCAAGATTCGGTACAGGCGTTAATCAAGCGGGTTCGTGCTTCAAAGCTTTTGGAGGGCTGGCGCGGACAAGCACCCTATGACCAGCAGGCCTTAGTCGATGCGCTGATCGCACTATCAAACTTTGCGCTAATCTATTGCGACCAACTCGAAGGCGTCGACATCAATCCATTTTTAGTGCAACACACGGGCGCTGTTTGCCTGGATGCTTTGATTACAATACGGGCTTGAGTCATCCGTTAAAGAGCGCGAGCAATGATCCCTTACCCCGAAACACTTTGGCAAATTATTTTGATGGCGGTGCTCTTGATTGCAGCCGTCATCAATGCGGTTCACCAGGCCGAAGTCATCGCACATAAAACCGGCGAGCCCCTGGGCACACTAGTTCTGGCAATTTCAGTCACAATTATCGAAGTCGCACTGATTGTTTCAATTATGTTGTCGGCGGGTACCGATGGCGCCTTGATTGCGCGCGACTCAGTGTTTGCTGCGGTGATGATCGTCATGAATGGCGTCATTGGCGCTTCGATATTTTTAGGTGGCTTGCGGCACCGTATTCTGTCGTTTCGCGTTGAGGGCACCAACTCAAGCCTTGCGGTCTTGATTGCGTTGGCAGTACTCACTTTGGTCATGCCTAATTTCACCACGACCACTCCGGGCCCAACGTTTTCAAATAGTCAATTGATGTTGGCGGGTGTTTTGTCTCTAGTTCTGTATGGCACGTTTGTATTTATTCAAACGGTGCGCCATCGCGACTACTTTTTACCAAGTCACGACACCGCGCTTGCAGACCCCGAGAGCCATGCCCCAGCTCCGTCAAATACTAAAACACTGATCAGCGTGGTCTTGCTACTGATCTCTTTAGTGGCTGTCGTCTTGCTGGCCAAGGCACTGAGCCCCTCGATTGAAGCTGCGATCGGTAGCGTTGGCGCCCCGCGTTCGGTGGTCGGTATCGCGATCGCACTTTTAGTATTGCTGCCCGAAGGGGTGGCCGCCACGCGGGCTGCCATGGCAAATCGCCTGCAAACGAGTCTGAACTTGTCGCTTGGTTCGGCGCTCGCCAGCATTGGGCTCACCATTCCGGCCGTCGCTTTTATCTCGATCTTTTTTGATCTGCCGTTGAGCTTAGGTATCGACAACCTTGGCATGACGTTTTTAGCCCTGACCTTTCTACTGAGTTTACTGACCATCGCAATTGGGCGCGCGACGGTGTTACAAGGCGTTGTGCATTTGGTTGTTTTTGCTGCCTACTTGTTCTTGAGCTTGGTGCCCTAAGTCGACATGACGCCAAAGCCCATGCTCTAGCGGCGATCGGGTAGCCTGACACGACAATGCCGTGTGCTGACTACCAACTCCTGCTTAAACAACGCATTTCAAGGGCTAAGGCTTTAGCAACATTGGATATTTAGGCACCGACACAGATCAGTCCAAAAAAAATACGCCTAAAATACAGCAATGAACACACACGCTAGCACCACAGACTCTGAGTCTGAAGATTCCGCCCAAGAAACCGCCGTCATCCACGAACCTCGCCTGTGGGCGCAAAAGGGCTGGACAGCGCGTGTGGTCAAAAATGAAGATGACGATGGTTGGGCAGTTGAGATGACCCCCGATGGGCAAGTCGAGCCCGCCCTGATCGGCCCTTGGACAATGGGCCGCGATAAAAAGAACCCCAAGCCCTTAGATATCAACGCGTTCAACACGCTGGTCAAAACCGCATCTGAGGTGGTGCGCCGTCACGAACAGCACTTAGAGGCTACCCTTCATAAAAAAGTAACCGTTACCTCGAATCACCAACAAATGATTGTGGCCTTAGATATCGTCTTAGACGAAGACGACCCTCACGCACTTTTAAGCGCCTCAGATCTTGACGGTACTGAACTGGCGCAAATCAAAGTCAAACCTGACTTCAAGCTCAACTCAAATAGCGCTCACGCGTGGATTGAAAGCGGTTACGCGAAGCCAAAGTAACGGCGGCTCAGTGCGGCACTCTCCACCGATAAGGGCTGACGTCCTTCTTGCGGGCAGGAGCCCGCTCTAGTACTCTGTTCGTACAATCAGTAACCTGTCCGTACAAACAAAATTGAGCTGCTCTTTTTTTGGCTCAGATAATCCGGAGACTACCTATGAACGCGCTATCACCACGTCGATTACTTCGCTATTTAGTCACGTTAACGACCCTAGGCGTAGCCGCCTTATCTCTGAACGGTTGCGCGATACAGAGCACGGCCCATGCGCCCAACATCACTGCAGCCGCCAACTCTCAGCTCGTGATCGAAGACTTTATGGTGCCTAGCGACGAAGCAGGGATTAGCCTCTATGTGCGAAACAAACGCTTGGCGACGACAACCACTTTTAACAAAGACAATGTTGTTTTGTTTGTGCATGGCGCAACCTACCCGTCAGAAACAGGCTTTGATCTGCGTCTAGACGGCTTATCTTGGATGGATGTTCTGGCGCAACAAGGCTTTGATGTTTACATGGTTGACATACGCGGCTACGGCAAATCAACCCGCCCCGCCGCAATGGATCAGCCGGCCATGCAAAATAAACCTATCGCAGACACCGATACAGCAGCGCGCGATTACGCCGCCGCTGCAGACTTTGTACGTAAACGCCGTGGCGTCGAGAAAATCAATGTGGTCGGCCACTCTTGGGGTACTGCCATTACGGCGTTGTACACCACCCGCCATGCTGACAAGGTGAACCGCCTGGTATTGTTCGCACCAATTTGGTTGCGCAAGACTGCATCGCTGACAGACTCAGGCGGTGCATTAGGCGCCTATCGTACGGTCACGATTGAAGCTGCCTTCAAACGCAAAAACACAGGTGTGATACCTGGTCGCGACCCGCAACCAAAGGCTTGGTTTGACGCCTGGGCAGAGGCCACCTTTGCCTCAGATCCTGTCGGTGCACAGGCCAATCCAAAGTACGTTCGCGCACCAAATGGCAGCGTGCAAGACAGCCGCTTGTTCTGGAGCGTTGGCAAACCCGCCTTTGATCCTAAGTTGCTCACAGTGCCTACGCTGTTAATTTTGGCTGAGTGGGATGCAGACACACCGCCGTATATGGCAGAGACGTTGTTTCCGTTACTCACTAACTCGCCCAATAAAAAATTGGTGATCTTAAGTGAAGGCACACATGGCATCATGAACGAGGTTAAGCGGTTTAGTCTGTTTAACGAGGTTGCAAGGTTTTATCAGGATAATTTGCTAGCACAGCCTAAATGACTCTAAGTACGACACGTCACGAAAAAAATATTGAGGTGGTTGCACTGGGCGAGGCTATGGTTGAGTTCAACCAAACCGCACCCGACCAACCTCAATATTTACAAGGCTTTGGCGGTGACACCAGCAATGCCACGATTGCTGCCGCGCGCGCGGGGGTGCGCACCGCTTACCTCACCCGCTTGGGCGATGATCTCTTTGCGCAACAGCTGCGTCAGTTGTGGCATGCAGAAGGGGTCAACACCAAAGGTCTTGAAGTGGATGCGCATGCACCCACCGGCATTTATTTTGTGACCCATGGCCCAGACGGCCACGCGTTTAGCTACCGACGCGCAGATTCAGCAGCAAGCAAAATGAACGTGAACTGGCTGTCGGGCGCGCCTGCTGCACTCATCGGCCGCGCCAAGTGGCTGCATGTGTCTGGCATCTCTCTGGCAATTTCTGAACAAGCCTGTAATACTGTTTTTGCTGCGCTCGACATTGCACGCCGCTCTCGCACCTTGGTGTCGTTTGATTCAAATCTCAGACTTAAACTTTGGTCGATTGAGCGTGCGCGCATTCACATCGCCAATACGGTCAGTCGCTGTGATTTGTTTTTACCTAGTCTCGAGGATATGACCACGCTCACCGGCTTGACTGATCCAGAGACCATCACACGCTGGTCGCACGAGCAAGGCGCACCCCGTGTCGTACTCAAACTTGGCGCACAAGGTGCATTAGTCAGCGAGCAACGTTTGCCGGCTAGCGGCAAGACCGGACAGCCTCAATATGATTCAGTTTTGATACCCGGTCGTGCTGTCACTATGGTCGACGCCACCGGCGCAGGCGATTGTTTTTGTGGCAACATCTTGGCCAGACTGTCGTCAGGAGATGACTTAGTCACCGCGGCCCGCTATGCTAATACCGCCGCCTCGTTAGCAGTACAAAATTGGGGTGCCGTAGCGTGCTTGCCAACGGCGCAGCAAGTGCAAGCTGCGCTATAAGCAGATGATGACTCGCAGCTGCAGACGCCGTCGCAACGCAAGCGCGGCCCAATTACCTATTCCGATATCAGCCCTTAGACTTTGCGTTACAAAGTGTTGGCTGACCTGAGCTGCACCGCCTCGCGCGCCAAGGCTTCGATACGCTTGTAATCATTCTGCGCCAATGCCTCGGCCGGCACCAACCACGACCCGCCAACACAGACCACATTAGGCAAGGCTAAAAACTCACTCGCATTTTGCGCGGTGATCCCGCCGGTTGGGCAAAATTGAATGTGCGCAAAAGGCCCATATAAAGCTTTAAGCATCGCCACACCACCTGCCTGCAGCGCCGGAAAAAATTTTAATTCGGTATAGCCATCATCTTGAGCTTGCATGATCTCGCTAGCGGTCGCGACACCCGGCAGTAACGGAAACCCACGGTCGCGGCAGGCAAGCCCTAACTGCGTGGTGTAGCCAGGGCTGACCGCAAAACGTGCGCCGGCCTCAAGACAGGCGTCAACGTCGCGCGCATTGCATACTGTGCCCGCCCCCACAATCACCTCAGGTACCTCGGCTTGAATGACACGCATGCACTCAAGCGCAGCAGACGTGCGCAAGGTGATTTCAAGCATACGGATACCACCCGCCACCAAGGCACGCGCAAGCGGCACGGCGTGCACCACGTCATGCAACACAATCACCGGGATCACCGGAGCATCTTGCATCACTTGTTTAGCTGTCAAAGAAACAAAAGGCTGAGTCATTTAACGTGCCCTTGTCGTAATCTATCGCAAACCGGTTCGCCTCGAGCAGACCGAGCGCTTACCGAGTAATCGAACCCGTGAGGTTTGAAACGATTGCAACAAAATCGTCTCACTCAGCGACCTTGCTGTCGCCTAAGTTAACGACCTTTCGCGACAAATCTTTAGGCAGGGGAAACGAAACATTTTCGTGCAAGCCTTGCATGGTGCGCACCGAGATCGCACCCAGCGACTTTAAGCGATCAATCACTTGCTGCACTAATAATTCGGGCGCCGAGGCACCCGCCGAGATCCCAATACGGCTACGCCCCACCAACCAAGCAGGGTCAATCGACTCTGCCCCATCGATCAAGTAGGCCGGGATGCCTTTACGCTCGGCAACTTCACGCAGCCGATTTGAGTTTGAGCTGTTCGCACTGCCGACCACCAAGACCAAATCTGACTCGGGCGCCAGAATTTTTACGGCATCTTGTCGATTTTGTGTGGCGTAACAGATATCACTTTTTTTAGGTTCAATGATGGTGGGGTATTTGGTGCGCAAGGCTGCGGCGACCTCTGCCGCATCGTCTACAGATAATGTGGTCTGCGTCACAAACGCGAGTTGCTCTGGATCTTTGACTCGCAAAACGAGAACATCTTCTACAGTTTCAACCAGATACATGCCATTGTCAGCCTGACCGATGGTGCCTTCGACCTCGGGGTGTCCTTTATGACCAATCATGATGATTTCTCGGCCGGCCGCGCGCATGCGCTCGACCTCAATGTGCACCTTGGTCACTAAGGGGCAAGTCGCATCAAACACCTGTAAGCCGCGACCCTCGGCCTCGTGACGCACCGCTTTTGAGACGCCATGCGCCGAAAACACTACGATGGCCCCGGCAGGCACTTGCTCAAGTTCTTCAATAAACACGGCACCTTTGGTGCGTAAATCTTCAACGACATAGCGATTGTGGACGATTTCGTGTCGTACATAAATCGGTGCGCCGTGCAGCTCAAGCGCGCGCTCAACGATATCGATCGCACGATCAACACCTGCGCAAAATCCGCGGGGCTGCGCCAAAACAATCTCTGCACCTTGGCTAGGAAGATTTTTTAAATCAACGCTTGAAACAACGGTCATCACAACACCCCTAACAGATCGATGTCGACGCGCAAGGTAATGCCCGCTAAGGGATGATTGAAATCGAATAAGGCGCTTTCTTCACCAAACTCTTTCAACACGCCTGAATAGCGCCCGCCATTTGGCGCTGTGAACTCAACCATATCCCCGGGGGTAAAGCCTGCATCAGCACCGGCATTCTCGTTGAGCATGGCACGCGACACACGCTGAATCAGGTCAGGATTGCGATCGCCGTAAGCCTCGTGCGGCTTCAAGGTATAGCTAAAGCAATCGCCCTCAGGATGTCCCAATAAGGGGGCCTCCATGCCGGGCGACCACTGCCCGCCCCCAAGCTGCAAGGTCGCGGGACGGCCGGTAAAGGTATCCATAAAAGTCGAGCCGGCAGCGGGGCCGCTTTCAAGAACGATGCGGTAATGCAAGGTCAGGTAAGAATCCGCACGGACAACGGGCGGCAAGTTTGTAGTTTGATCATTCAAAATCTGTCACCGTAGCAGGCTTGGCAAAACGCCTATTTTAGAGCCTTCGAGATGACCCTGCGCAACACCATCCCTTTAAATCAACGCCCCCGCGAACGACTGCTGCAGGCTGGCGCCTCAGCGCTTACCGATGCCGAACTTCTGGCATTGATTTTAGGCACCGGCACCCGTGGCCAGAATGCTGTCGCTTTAGCCCAAGCCCTTTTGGTCAAATTTGGCGGCGTCAGGCCGCTTTTAAGCGCCAATATCAACGAACTACGCGGTATCTGCGGCTTGGGTGATGCCAAAATATGTCAGTTATCTGCCATTTCGGCGCTGTCTCGCCGAGCGCTCGAAGAAGATCTGAAACGAGACTGCTCACTCAAAAATCCGGCACAGGTCAGAGCCTATTGCACGGCCTTGCTAGGACATGCCTCGATCGAGCGCTGCGTAGCGCTGTTTTTAGACAATCAGCACCGGTTGATTCAAACCACCGAGATTTCGTGCGGCACCCTCACTGAAACAACAATTTATCCACGCGAGCTGGTTAAGGCTGGTTTAGCGCACCATGCCGCCGCAGTGATTTTGGCGCATAACCACCCCTCGGGGTGGGCCAAGGCAAGCCGCGCAGATATCGAGTTGACACAGCAACTCAAGCAATCGTTAGCCGTTGTGGATATCGCCTTACTAGACCACTTGGTCATAGCTGCAAATCAAGTGGTTTCAATTGCTGAACTGGGGCAGTGTTGAGCGCTGTCAGCATGAGCGCTGAGCAACGACTGAGAGCGCCGAGTCGGTGCACCCAAAAAATAAGACAGCTCACGCTGTCTTATTTAAATCGCCGCTAGAGAACGCAGACGCTCAGAGAATGAAGACGCACGCAGTTTCAATAAACGTTAGGCTCTTTCGAAAATAGCCGCAATACCTTGACCGCCACCGATACACATGGTGACCAGTGCATAGCGACCGCCGGTGCGATGTAATTCGTAAATCGCTTTGGTGGTGATGATGGCACCGGTTGCCCCAACGGGATGACCCAACGAAATACCGCTGCCATTAGGATTTAAACGCGCTGGATCAAGTTTGAGCTCTTGGGCCACCGCACATGCCTGTGCAGCAAAGGCTTCGTTCGCTTCAATTACGTCCATTTGATCAACCGTCAAACCGGCGCGTTTCATCACCGCTTGGGTAGCCGGCACGGGGCCAATTCCCATGATTTTTGGATCAACACCGGCATGGGCGTAGGCCACTAAGCGCGCTAAAGGTTTGGCACCGCTTGATTTGAGGGCTTCGCCACTCATCATCAGCACCGCTGCCGCGCCGTCATTGATGCCTGAGGCGTTACCGGCAGTAACGGTGCCGTTTTCTTTCACAAATACTGGGCGCAATGCGGCCAGGCCTTCAGCAGTGACGTCAGCACGGGGATGCTCATCGACTTTGAACTCGACTTCACCTTTGCGCGTTTTGATGACAACCGGCACGATCTGGTCATTAAACCGCCCTTCTTTTTGAGCATGAACGGCACGACGATGCGACTCAGTGGCGCAGGCATCTTGAGCCGCACGAGAAATATTAAATTGGTTCGCGACGTTTTCAGCGGTGACACCCATGTGCATGCGACCAAAAGGATCGCTTAAGGCACCCGTCATCATGTCAAGCACCACCGAGTCGCCCATCCGGGCACCAAAACGCTGGGTTTGTGACAAGTAGCCGGCACGGCTCATCGACTCGGCGCCGCCACCAATGGCCATCTCGGTATCACCCAACAAAATCGACTGGGCGCTAGAAACGATTGCCTGCAAACCAGAACCACACAGGCGATTGACGTTAAAGGCAGCCGAACTTTGTGGCAGGCCGCCATTAATCGCCACCACCCGCGACAAATACATATCACGGGGCTCGGTGTGAATGACATGCCCAAAGGCCAGGTGCCCAACTTGCGAGCCGTCAACACCCGAGCGTTGCAGCACTGCTTTGACCACCGTCGCACCCAGATCAATGGGGGCGACATCTTTCAGGCCGCCGCCAAAATCACCAATTGCAGTACGGGCAGCCCCAGTTATCCAGACTTCACGCATGTTGCGCTCCTATTAGGTTTATGATTTGTTAACTGCTGAAATATTCAAATTAAGTCGCTATAAGCATAACCCGCCCAAACAGCCAAGAGAAACTGATGAGCATTCCTTACTCGATTCTAGATCTTTCGCCGATTCCGCAGGGCTTTACCGCCTCGGATGCCCTGCATAACTCGCGCGACTTGGCCCAACATGCCGAGCGCTGGGGTTATACGCGTTATTGGCTGGCCGAGCATCACAACATGATCGGTAACGCGAGTTCGGCAACCGCCGTGATTATCGGTTATGTCGCGGCGGGCACAAAAACGATTCGCGTCGGCTCGGGTGGGGTCATGCTGCCCAACCACGCGCCGCTCGTGATTGCCGAACAGTTTGGCACGCTCGCGGCACTCTTTCCAGACCGTATTGACCTAGGGCTTGGCCGTGCGCCTGGCACGGATCAATTAACAGCGCGTGCATTGCGACGCGATCTGCTGGGCAATTCAGATCAGTTTCCGCAAGATGTGCAAGAGTTACAACACTATTTCGATGACATACAACCGGGTCAAGCCGTGAAGGCGATTCCGGGTGCGGGGCTGCACGTGCCCATTTGGATTTTGGGCTCAAGCATGTACGGCGCTCAATTGGCAGCGCACTTTGGCTTGCCCTATGCTTTTGCCTCGCATTTTGCCCCTGATTATTTGTTACAGGCTATGCAAGCGTACAAAAGCTTGTTCAAGCCCTCGCAACAACTGACCAAGTCGCATGCGATGGTGGGCGTTAACGTGGTAGCGGCTGACACGGACGAGCAAGCACAATATCTGTTCACAAGTCATCAACAAAATGCCACGCGTATGCGCCGCAATACGCGCGGTCAGTTACCGCCTCCGATTGACGACATCGATACGTTTTGGTCGCCCCACGAAAAAGCTTCAGTCAACGAATCGTTAGCCTGCTCGGTGGTGGGTTCACTCGAAACTGTGCAACGCGGCCTCGAGCGCCTGATCGAGCAAACAGGTGCCAACGAACTGATGATTGCGGGTCAGATCTTTGATCACAAAGCGCGGCTGCACTCATTTGAAATTGCAGCGCAGGCGGTTCGTAATATCGAACCGGCGATGGCTCTTGCTTAGAGATGGGCAGAAAGCCGTTGGCAGACTAAACGCGATGGGGCTACCCGGTTGGCTACTGCTGATGGGGGCCCTAACCGCGATCGGGCCAATCTCGATCGACATGTATTTGCCGGCGTTTCCCGAGATGGCGGCAAATTTGGGCGCCACGGGCAGTCAAGTTGAGCGCACCCTTGCAGCCTATCTGATCGGGATGGCAGGCGCACAATTAATTTACGGCCCTCTGGCCGATCGGTTTGGACGCAAGCCTCCTTTGTATGGGGCCCTTATTGTTTACATCTTTGCGTCGGCTGGCTGTGCACTGGCCCCCACCGTTGAGTTTTTGACAGTCTGCCGTGTGGTCCAAGCCATGGGGGGAGCAGCCGGCATGGTGATTTCGCGTGCGGTGGTACGTGATCATTACAGCACCCAAGAGGCGGCGCGTGCCTTATCAATGTTGATGTTAGTCATGGGGATCGCCCCCATTTTGGCGCCCCTGGTCGGTGCCCAGGTCCTGACGCTCGCGGGATGGCGTGGGATTTTTGCGGTCATTACCCTGGCAGGCATCGCGCTGTTTGTTGCTGTATCGCGCATCATGGTAGAAAGCCTGCCCCGCGAAAAGCAGGTGGCGTTGAGTTGGGGGCATATTTTTCGAACCTATTGGGGCCTGATCCGACACCGACGGTTTGTCGCTTTCGCGCTTTCAGGCGGCATGGGTTCGGCGACTATGTTTGCCTATATCGTGGCCTCGCCACGCCTGTTTATTGAATATTTCGGCGTGTCGCCGCAGTCTTATGGCTTTATTTTTGGGTTCAACGCGTTGAGCCTGATCGTGGGCTCGCAAGTGAGCGCCCGCCTGTTAAAGACGCACCGCCCCGAAAAACTGCTGCCTTGGGCATTACTTGCCATGATGTCTGCAGGCCTGAGCGCCTTGGCCCTGTTCTTGATCGGCTGGATCACCATGCCTCTGATCATGCTGTGCATGATGAGCTTTATGTTCACACAAGGTTTTGTCGGGCCAAACTCTGCCGCCATGGCGCTGTCAGATCAGGGGCGCCAACTAGGCTCGGCCTCGGCCATGATGGGCACCATCACGATGTCGTGCGGGGCACTGGCTGGCCTGACGGTCAGTCTGTGGGATATGGCGGGCCCAGCACCACTTGGCTGGATCATGGGCGGTTGCACGACATTGGCCTTTTTTTTGGGGCGTAGCGCCCGTCGTGCCTAGGCAGCCACAAGGTGCACCCAGCAGCACTGTAAGCCCCTAAATAACCCGCCACGCCTAGGGGCTTGATCAAAAACCCTGTTTCGTATTAGAATGTAAGACTTGATGCGAATCTTTGACCAATAATAGGTGTAGCCCATGGCACGTGTATGCCAAGTGACCGGAAAAGCCCCCATGGTGGGCAACAATGTTTCACACGCAAACAACAAAACCAAACGTCGTTTTCTGCCTAACTTGCAGTCACGCCGCTTTTGGGTTGAAAGCGAAAACCGCTGGATTCGCTTACGCGTAACCACCAACGCCATCCGTACCATCGACAAACTCGGCATTGATGCTGTGTTGGTTGATTTGCGTGCGCGCGGCGAAGTCGCTTAAAGGAGCCGAACATGGCAAAAGGTACCCGCGAAAAAATTAAGCTCGAATCGAGCGCTGGCACTGGTCACTTTTACACAACGACCAAAAATAAACGCAACATGCCTGAAAAGATGCTGATCAAGAAATTTGATCCCGTCGCACGCAAGCATGTCGATTACAAAGAGACCAAGCTGAAATAACTGCCTGCCTTTGTTTCTCGCGTCAAAAAAGTCCCTTCACTGGGACTTTTTGCTTTTCAGCTACTTGAAAGCAGCCGTCACTCTATAATGTGAGGCTAACGAGTTGCTTGCCGCACCCTGACCTTTTTTATGGCTTTATCCATGCTCGAACGCTATCAACCCACCGCAGTCGAACAAGCTGCCCACGCCAACTGGGATGCCCGCGACGCCTATCGCGTCACGGAAGGCGCACTCAACGCTAACGGCGAGCCTAAGCCAAAATTTTATGCTTGCTCGATGCTGCCCTATCCTAGCGGCAAACTGCATATGGGCCACGTACGCAACTACACCATCAACGACATGATGACGCGGCAATTACGCATGCGCGGCTATAACGTCTTGATGCCAATGGGTTGGGATGCGTTTGGTATGCCCGCTGAAAACGCAGCCATCAAATCAAAAGTGCCGCCTGCCAAATGGACGTACGACAACATTGCGTACATGAAAAAGCAGATGAAGGCGATGGGTTTAGCGATCGACTGGTCGCGCGAAATGTGCGCCTGCGATCCAAGCTATTACAAATGGAACCAATGGCTATTTTTGAAGATGCTCGACAAAGGCATCGCGTATCGTAAAACACAGGTGGTGAACTGGGATCCTGTGGATAAAACGGTATTAGCCAACGAGCAAGTCATCGACGGACGCGGTTGGCGCTCGGGCGCACCGGTTGAAAAACGCGAGATCCCAGGCTATTACTTGCGTATTACCGATTACGCAGCAGAGCTGCTTGAGCAAACACAGCACGGCCTTGAGGGCTGGCCTGATCGCGTACGCGCCATGCAAGAAAACTGGATCGGCAAAAGCGCAGGCGTGCGTTTTGCGTTTTTACACACGATCAAAGATGCTTCGGGCACACTGATCCAAGACGGCAAGATGTATGTCTTTACCACGCGCCCTGACACCATCATGGGTGTGACGTTTTGTGCCGTCGCGCCAGAGCATCCGTTGGCAACGCACGCAGCAGAAAACAACCCGGCCCTGACCGCATTTATCGAACATTGCAAACAAGGCGGCACCACCGAGGCCGAACTCGCCACGCGCGAAAAAGAAGGTTTAGATACTGGCCTCACAGTCACCCACCCCCTCACGGGCGAGAGCGTCGCTTTATGGGTCGGCAACTATGTGTTGATGAGCTACGGCGATGGCGCGGTGATGGGCGTACCTGCCCATGACGAGCGCGACTTCGTTTTTGCCAATAAGTATGGTCTAACGATCAAACAAGTGGTGCAAGCGGGCGATAAACCGTTTAATGACAAAGTATGGTCAGAGTCCTACGCCGACAAGCAAACCGGCCGCCTGATTAACTCGGGTGCGTACGATGGTCTGAGTTTTACCGAAGCGCTCGATGCAATCGCCACTAAACTCGAAAACTTGGCGCTTGGCGCGCGCCAAACCACCTGGCGTTTACGCGACTGGGGCATCTCACGCCAACGCTATTGGGGCACACCAATCCCAATCATCCACTGCGACGCTTGCGGAGCAGTGCCGGTACCCGAAAAAGATTTGCCAGTCATCTTGCCTGAAGACTTAATCCCTGACGGCAGCGGCAACCCACTGGCCAAACACGAGGCGTTTTTATCTTGCCAGTGCCCGAGTTGCGGCAAACCTGCCCGGCGTGAAACAGACACGATGGATACGTTTATCGATTCGTCGTGGTATTTCATGCGCTACACCTCGCCCGGCAACGATCAGGCAATGGTTGATGCGCGCAACGACTACTGGATGCCGATGGATCAATACATCGGCGGCATTGAGCATGCGGTGTTGCATCTCTTGTATGCACGCTTCTGGACCCGTGTGATGAAAGATCTGGGCTTGGTCAAATTTGACGAACCCTTCACCAAGCTTCTGTGTCAGGGCATGGTGCTTAACCATATTTATTCAGCCAAAAATGCCAACGGCTCGATTGACTACTTTTGGCCTGAAGACGTCGACAACGTATATGACGCTAAGGGTTCTATTACAGGCGCAGTGCTGAAAAGCGATGGCCGCGCGATCACCTATGGTGGCGTGGGCACGATGTCAAAATCCAAAAATAATGGTGTAGATCCACAATCCCTGATCGACACGCAGGGAGCGGATACGGCCCGTCTGTTTGTCATGTTTACCAGCCCACCTGAGCAAACGCTCGAATGGTCAGACTCGGGCGTTGAAGGCTCAAACCGCTTTTTGCGCCGCCTATGGGCGCTGTGCCATCAAAAACAAGCGCTCATCGCCCGGGGGTTAAAGTCGCCCGTCACCGATTGGTCAGGGGCTAGCCAAGATATCAAAAAGTTGCGCCTCGAGATTTATGCGTTGCTCAAGCAGGCTGACTACGATTACCAACGTATTCAATACAACACAGTTGTCTCTGCCTGCATGAAAATGCTCAACGCCATTGACGATGCCGACTTAGGTGACTCGGGCTTTGCGGTCGCCGCAACCGCCGAAACAATCGGTGTGTTGTTACGCGTACTCTACCCCGTAGTGCCCCACGCAACCTGGAGCCTCTGGGCTGAGCTCGGGTATGCTGCGATATACGGCGATTTGCTGGATGCGGCGTGGCCCTCAGTCGATGAAAGCGCCTTGGTGACCGATCAACTTGAACTTGTTTTACAGGTGAATGGCAAGCTTCGGGGTAGCCTGACGGTCGCACGCGAGGCAACGAAAGAGGCGATCGAGCAACTGGCAGCAGCCCACGAGGCTGTGGTGCGCAATCTTGAAGGCCGAACCCCGAAGCGGATCATCGTGGTGCCCGGTAAGCTAGTCAATGTGGTCGGATAACAGGATAATAGCGAGATGAACAGCCTGACAGTCAGCACCAACGCCCTCACGACCTCGCCACTGCCCACAACAGTGAGCGCGCGCTTGTTGCAGGGGCGTACTTGGCTACTGTCGCTCTTTTCAGTTATCGCGCTTCTGGCCCTGAGTGGCTGCGGCTTCAGAATGCAGGGCGAAACGCCCATGCCCTTTAGCTCGCTTTCAATCAACATCGCGCAAAACTCGCAGTTTGGAGCCGACTTGCGTCGCGCCATTCGCGCAGCTTCACCCGACACCAAGCTCATCGAGCCTCGGGACATGGTGGTCAAAGCCAGCGATCTGGACGAAAGCCAAGATTCAGAAGACAAGGCCACGATTGATCGCATCAAAGCCGCGAAGGTTTTGAAGCTGGCGCAGGCGCGGCTTGAGCAAACCAACGAGTTCAGGGGCACGCGTATTGTTGCCATTAACGCGCAGGGTAAGCCTGAAGAGTATGAACTTTCACTGCAGTTTACGTTTCGGTTAGTCACGGCCAAAGACCAAATCATCTTGCCCGAAACCACGCTCTCTGCCATTCGCAGCATGCCCTTCGATGATCGCGTCGTGCAAGCGAAAGAGGGTGAAGCCGCCACCCTCTTCAAGGATATGCAGCGCAGTTTGGTGACACGTATTCTACGTCGCATTACCGCGCCCGATATTACCCAACGCTGGGAAACCCTGGCTAAGTTAACGCCCGAAGACGAAGAAGAAGAAGAGACTGTCGCCCGCGTGACGGCACCTACGACGGCTATTCCACCGATGTGGCAAAACCCTTCGCTTACGCCTTCTCCTATTACTGTCAGTCCTGAATAGCCGGTACGTTCGATGAGCGCCGATCGCCTGCTAGAAACGCTCGCGCGCCCCGGCGCGCAGCTTTCTGCTTTGTATGTCGTGATGGGTGACGACCCCTTACTCACGATCGAGGCAGCCGACGGGTTACGCGCCATAGCAAAAGCAGCAGGCTATTTAGATCGAACCTTGTTTTTAATGGATGCCAGGGGTGACTGGAGCGCGCTCGGGGTCTCGGCACAAAGTGGCTCGCTTTTTGGCGACAAGCAACTTGTTGAGATCTCGCTACCCACCGGAAAGCCCGGCAAGCAAGGCGCCGAAGCATTGATCAGTTTGGCCGTGCGCAGCAAAGGTGTGAGTAACGGTGATGTGCTGACCATTGTTTCACTGCCGCGTCTGGATAAGGCCTCACGAGACAGCAAATGGGCGAGTGCGCTTTTTTCGGCGGGCACCATGGTTGAACTGGCCAATATCGAGCGCGCCCAATTGCCCAAGTGGATTGAACAGCGGCTGGCGCGTCAAAAACAACGCGCCGAATCGTCAACACTCGAGTGGCTGGCCGACAAGGTTGAAGGCAACTTACTGGCGGCACATCAAGAAATCTTAAAGCTGGGTTTACTCTTTGACGAAGGCTTATTGCCAGCCGATGCCGTTGAACAAGCGGTCATGAACGTCGCGCGCTACAACATCTTTGGGCTGCGCGATGCCATGCTGGTGGGCGATGTGCCGCGATTGGTTCGCATGATGGGCGGCTTAAAAGCCGAGGGTGAGGCTCTGCCCTTAGTGTTATGGGCAATTGGTGAAGAGATCAGAACGCTCGCGCGGGTGTCTCAGGCGCAGGCTGCAGGACAAGACTTAACCTCCGTGCTACGCTCACAGCGTGTGTTTGGTACCCACGAGGGTTTGGCGCGCCAAGCGTTATCAAGGGTTGCGGCACGTAGTTGGCCTGCGGCGGTTCAACATGCGCACGAAGTTGATCGACTGATTAAAGGTTTGCCAGTTGCCGGGCGCCTACAAGATCCGTGGGAAGAAATGACCCGGCTCGCGATGCGGGTTGCTGCGGCGGGTGCGCGTGCCTGACGATCGCGACCACTGTCGCTTCGAACTTAGTCGCTTCGAACTTAGTCGTTTAAAACAGAGCCGCTTCTAACATAGTCGTTTAAAACAGAGCCGCATCGAACTTTTCGCTTAAAACTTAATTGCTTCTTCTGTCATTTCCTTTTTCACTTTATTGCCCAGTTCAGATAGCTTATATATTCATGACCCATTTACACGACACCATGCAGCAGATTGGACGCCAGGCGCGAGATGCCTCGCGAGTGATGATGCGCGCAAGCGGTGCGCAAAAAACACAGGCTCTATTGGCGATGGCCGAAGCATTATCGGCTCAGCGCTCGGCGTTGCAGCGGGCTAACGCAAGCGACGTAGACTCTGCACGCGCCCGCCAACTTGAACCAGCCCTACTTGACCGACTCACGCTATCTGAGCGCTCGATTGATGTGATGATCGAGGGTCTGCGACAAATCGCTGCCATGCCCGATCCGATTGGCGGCTTAAGCGCCACAACCATACGCCCAAACGGCATGCAGGTCGCCCAAATGCGTGTACCGCTGGGTGTGATTGGTATTATTTATGAGTCGCGTCCTAACGTCACGATCGACGCCGCGGCCTTGTGTCTGAAATCTGGCAATGCCTGCATTTTGCGCGGCGGTAGTGAGGCCTTGCAGTCCAACCTGGCTTTAGCCAAAATTGTTGAACAAGGTTTAATCGCCGCTGGGTTACCTCAGCGTGCGGTACAAGTGCTTGAGACGCCTGATCGAGCCGCAGTCGGTGAACTGATCACCATGACCGAGCATATCGATGTGATTATTCCGCGCGGTGGAAAAAGTCTGATTAAGCGTTTGGCGGCTGAAGCTCGCGTGCCAATGATTAAGCACTTGGATGGCAACTGCCATGTTTATATCGATGCGCAGGCCGATTTAAAACAAGCCGGTGACATTGCCGTTAACGCCAAGACTTATCGATATGGCGTGTGTGGCGCAATGGAAACTCTCTTAGTGCACAAAGACGTCGCTGCGGCCTGTTTGCCGGATTTAGCCAAGCGCCTGCTTGCGCACGGCGTCGAGTTGCGTGGCTGCGCGCAAACGCAAAAACTGGTCTCGCAGGCAATCGCAGCAACTGAAGAAGATTGGGCGACTGAATACTTAGGTCCAATTTTAGCTATTCGAATTGTTGATTCCATTAAAACCGCGATCGCACACATCGAGCGTTGGGGCTCGGGCCACACCGACTCAATCGTGACCCAACAGATTGCAGCCGCGCAACAGTTTCAGCGCGAAGTCGATTCGAGTTCGGTCTATGTGAACCTACCCACCTGCTTTGCCGATGGTTTTGAATATGGTTTAGGGGCAGAGATTGGGATCTCAACCAATCGCCTGCATGCGCGCGGACCTGTTGGCCTAGAAGGTCTGACCACCTTAAAATGGGTATTGCAAGGAAATGGACAGCTTCGTGGATAACCACCTGAGTGGTGCTATGGTGGACAGTCAGGTCCTGAGCAACGTCTTAGCCATCGACCGAGTTGGTACTAGAACGAACAGCATGGCCATCAACCACCTCACGGATGTTCCCTAATGCTTTGGATTAAAACGTTTCATATCGTCTTTATCGCCTCGTGGTTTGCGGGGCTGTTTTACCTGCCGCGTATTTTTGTTAATCTTGCGCAGCAAACCGACCCAGCAGTGCAGAAGGTACTGCTCGGTATGGGCCGCAGGTTGTATCGCTTCACGAATATTTTAGCGATCCCCGCAGTGCTGCTCGGCCTTTGGCTCTATGTTCAATATGGCATTGGCCGCGGGCCTGGCAATGGCTGGATGCACGCAAAGTTTGTGCTTGTGGTGCTTGTGATTGGGTATCACCACAGCTGTGGCGTGATATTGCGCAAATTCGAACAAGGTACTAACCGCCGTTCGCATATTTTTTATCGCTGGTTCAACGAAGTCCCTGTGTTGATGCTGGTTGCAGTAACGGCCTTAGTCGTTATCAAGCCTTTTTAAATGGGACACCATGTCTGAGCAGGATCCAGAACGCAAAACACTTACCCTCAAAACGCGTGCGGTCAAACCGCGCCCTGCTGCGGGGGGTGATCAAACACGTGCCCGCATCGGTGCGCGTGCGCGACAAGTAGCTCAGTTAAAAATCGCTAAAGAAAAACTTTCGCGCCTGCAAGCCGCGGGTGGTGATAATCTGACCGCAGAACCTGCTCAAGAAGGCAAGCCACTCATCGTGCGCAAGGCACCCGAGGCCTCTTATGGGGACAAGTTTCGCCACGGTCAGCGAACAGACAGTCGTGCACCTCGGGGCGAGGCTCGCGGTGGCTCTGCGCACCCAAACGAACCAGCGCGCGCCAATCGCGGCTCTGCACCACGTGAGCCCACACCGCGTCCCGCTTCTGCACCAAAGGCCTTGCCGTTGCGCGATGGCGCACAAACTGAGCGCGCCTCTGGGCTGGTGCTTGACACTGAAATCTTTCATATCTTCGCCCCCTGCCCCACCGGCCTTGAAGAGGCGCTGGCGGCTGAACTGAATGCACTAGGTTATGCACATGTGCAACCGACGCGTGCGGGTTGCCATTTTGTGGCGGATTGGTGGGGGGTACAACGTGCCAATCTTTACTCACGCTTAGCGACACGGATCTTAGTGCGCTTAGGCCAGGCACCCGTACAACACGAAGACGACATTCTTGAACTTGCGCAAAGCATTGGTTGGGAGCGTTGGTTTGGTGCCGAACACACCTTGCGCGTTGACACCTCGGCTGTCAAAAGCCCCATGCAAAGTTTGCAATATTGCAATTTACGCGCCAAAGACGGCATTTGTGATCGGCTACGCGACCTCGAAGGTGCGCGTCCGTCGATTGATACGGTGCGCCCGGATGCGCGCGTGCATTTATTTTTATCGCACGATACCGGCACGATGTATCTCGACACTTCGGGTGAGTCCTTATTCAAGCGTGGCTGGCGGCTTGATAAGGGTGACGCACCCTTGCGTGAAAATCTTGCGGCCGGCATATTGGCCTTGGCGGGTTGGGATCCTGAGGCGGCGTTGCTCGATCCCTTTTGCGGTAGCGGCACGATTTTGATTGAAGCCGCTTGGATTGCCTTAGGTGTACCACCCGGTATCACTCGACCATTTGGTTTTGAACGCTTGCGTGACCATGATGCGCGCCGCTGGGAAGACCTGAAAGACGAAGCACGCAGTCGGATCTTGCCCGAGTTAGCCTCGCCCTTGATTGGCATCGACGCCAACCCTGATGCCATTGAAGCTGCGCGTCGTAACGCCGAGCGGGCCTACCTCACAGAGGACACGATTCAATTTGAATTGGGCGATGCACGGGATGCTGTCGCACCTGCGCCAAGCGGATGGATCATCACGAACCCGCCTTATGGCGAGCGTCTTGACGAAGAGGACGTTGAGTTTTGGCGCGAATGGTCTGCTTGTTTGAAAAAGGAATTCGCGGGCTGGCAGGTCAATGTCATCACCTCTGATCTTGATTTGCCCAAACACCTTCGTTTGAAGGCCGACCGACGTACGCCCATCTTTAACGGGGCGTTAGATTGCAGACTGTTCAGTTTTGAGCTGGTGGCGAGCAGCTACCGCGATAAATCATCAGCGCAAGAGCCTTAGCATCACGCCACACGCGGGCGCGCCAAACTCCGATTGAATGGGTGGTCGTAGCTTGATCTTGTGATGCCACTGAGGCGAGGTGGCTGAGTTGATGTGGCTTCAGTGACTCGATGACTGCTGACAAACCATGAAAATGGGTACTCAACACTCATTTGAGCGCTACGCTGTGAATGTTGTTGTGTTTGCGCAACAGCTTGCGGATTAATAGGGTTTTCCCGTATATTGACTTGCGCAGTCTAGGGTTTTCCCTTAATATAGGGTTATCCCTAACAAGCACAGGAAGTCACCATGAAAATCAACAACACAGCTCGCTTGACCGACAGCCTCGAACGCGAACTCTTGGCAAAAGCGATGGAAGATCAGTTTCGCCCACATCCTTTCCGCGCCGTTGGTAAAGTGGTACGCAGCCTGATCTCTTTTACAAGCTCAGCGCGCGCGCAAGCTCGACACAACGGCATGTACTAAAGCGTTGCCACTCGTAGCATCGTCATTAAAGTTGCTGACTGCAAAGCCGGTGACCCTAACATGTCGTGAGTGGTGTGCAAAGTGGGCGCCCTAGGGTGGCGCTCACCTTGCAAGCTTGAGTATTAACAAGCCTCTTGGCCTTAGCCCTCGAACAAAATGCGGGATAATACGGCCGATGAAGTCAAACCCGAAGCCACCAAACGCTCCTCTCTCGCAGGATGCCGTATCGAAACCCCTATACTCGTCTCCAGCACAGGGAGTCGTTAAAGCGCCATCGCACCCTCCCCTCCCACAGGGCATCGTTACAACGCCCTCCCGTTCGCGCCGTTTTGCCTCAATGATGTACGAAGGCGTTTTACTTTTCGCTGTGGTCTTTTTATCTGATTACCTCTTTGACACGCTCACTCAAAGCACCCACGGCCTAATGCTTCGAAGCACCCGCCAAGTTTGGCTGTTTTTTGCGATTGGCGTGTATTTTCTGCTGTGCTGGACCCGCAGTGGCCAGACACTTCCCATGAAGGCCTGGCATATCCGTGTCGTGGATATCCAAGGCTCGACGCCTTCTTTGGGGCGACTATCCCTGCGTTTCGTGCTGATGTGGGCACTGCCCTTGTTGGGCGCAGCAACGGTTTGGGCGATCTCTACTCTGACTGGCTGGCCTGCGGCGCTGTCGCTCATCGTTGTAGCGCCCTTCACCATTTTTATCCCCACCTGGTTTAGTCCGCAGCAACAGTTTTTGCACGATCTGCTTGCCGGCACGCGGCTCACAAACGTCGCTCATTGATTCCTAAGTAAAAACCCTTAGTTGTTGCATTCAAGCACCGCTGTGGGTTGCACCAAAGCACAGGCTGAGCCATGCTACGGGCAACATGACACTTCAAGATCGGTATGGTTGACCAATACGCTTCTCTTTACGAGACTTTTGAATGGCTGGTACCCACCCATTTCAACATTGGTCATGCCTGCTGCCATCGTTGGGCTGACAACCCTGCGGATGCCCGAAAAATTGCCCTGTTTGACGAAAACCAAACAGGGCAGCGTGAGGTTTGGACCTACGAACGCTTAGCAGCCACCGCAAATCAGTTGGCGAATGGTTTGACTCGCATGGGCGTCAAGCGCGGCGACCGCGTGGCGCTGATCTTGGGTCAACGCCCTGAAACCGTGGTCGCACACATCGCGATTTACAGCGTGGGTGCAGTTGTTTTACCCTTATCTAACCTCTTTGGCCCAGAGGCGCTTGAGCAGCGCTTGCGCGACGCGCAGGTACGCGTCGCGTTCTTTGACAACCTGTCGGCTGGTAACGTTTTAACAAGCCTGGCACGCTGCCCAACGCTGACACAGTTAGTCGGGATTGACGTGACGGACGAGCGCGTGCTGCCCTGGCAAAAACTTTTGATCCGACAACCGACCACCTTCAAAGCTGTCAGCACGCGCGCAGATGAACCCGCCATTTTACTTTATACCTCGGGTACAACAGGTGCACCTAAGGGGGCTTTGTTGCCGCACGCAGTGTTAATTGGCAACTTACCCGGCTTCGTGGCCTCACAGAACTGGTTTCCACAGCCTCAGGATGTATTTTGGTCACCCGCAGACTGGGCATGGACCGGTGGCATGATGGATGCGCTTTTACCGACGTTGTATTTCGGGCAACCCATTGTGGGTACGCGCGGTCGTTTTAGCCCAGAGCGGGCGTTTGAAATTCTTGAGCGCTATCAGGTGACCAACACCTTTTTGTTTCCGACCGCTCTCAAGCAAATGATGAAAGCGATCGAACGCCCCAAAGACACGTACAAATTATCACTACGCTGCATCATGAGCGCGGGTGAAAGCGTGGGTGATACCGTTTTCGCCTGGTGCGAACAAGCCTTGGACATCACTCCAAACGAAATGTTTGGTCAGACAGAGATGAATTATCTGATCGGCAATAGTCATCAAAAATGGCCTGCACGCTCAGGCAGCATGGGCAAGCCTTATCCAGGCCATCAAATTACCATACTGCGCGAAGACGGATCGGCTGCGGCAACAGACGAGATCGGTGAAGTCGCCTTAAATCGCTTTGATATTCATGGTTACCCTGACCCCATTCTATTTATCGGCTACTGGCGCAACGACAATGCCACAGCTGAAAAATTTACGGGTGACTGGTGTCGCACCGGTGACCTTGCACGAGCCGATGCGGATGGTTATTACTGGTACGCCGGGCGAGCTGACGATGTCTTCAAGTCCTCGGGTTACCGCATCGGCCCGGGTGAAATCGAAAACTGTTTACTTGATCACCCAGCCGTAGCGAATGTCGCCGTCGTCCCCAAGCCTGACGCTGACCGCGGTGCCGTAGTCAAAGCCTTTGTGGTGCTAACGCCGAGCTTCTCGTCGCGCAAGCGTGCGCAGTTAACTGAACTTCTGCAGGCACACGTCAAAACGCGTCTGGCACCCTACGAGTACCCCAAAGAAATCGAATACGTCGACGCCTTACCCATGACCACGACCGGAAAAATCCAGCGCCGCGTCTTGCGCCAACTCGAAATCGGTCGCAGCCAACGCCAGGCTAAAAAGCTTAAAGCGCCGTCAAGCTAAACTACTGTTTTCTCTTCGTCTTAGGCTCAACTCATCATGGCGATTTATCAGCTCGGCGACCTTATTCCACGCATCGACCCTACTGCCTTTATTTTTGACTCGGCCGATCTGATCGGCGACGTAGTCGTAGGTGCTCAGGCCAGCATTTGGGCCAATGTCAGCATTCGGGGTGACAACACCTGCATCGACATCGGTCACCATAGCAACGTACAAGAGGGCTCTGTGCTGCACTCTGACGCGGGGGTACCGCTTACCATTGACCATCACGTCACGATTGGCCATCAAGCCATGTTGCACGGCTGCACGATCGGTTCAGGCACGTTAGTCGGCATGCAAGCGATCGTATTAAACCGCGCAAAAATCGGGCGCAATTGTTTAATTGGCGCCGGTGCCATTATCCCGGAGGGGCGCGAAATTCCCGATGGCAGCCTGGTTATCGGTGTCGGAAAAATCACCCGCACGCTCTCTGAAGAAGAAATCGAAACGATTCGAAACAACATCGAAAACTATGCCAAACGCGGGCAAATGTATCGTGAAAAACTCAAGCGAATTGGTTAATGTCTGACGACTCGAGCTCGCCGCGCAGCGATGCGCTTAAAAAGTTTTTATTTGATGATCGCAGTGTGCGGATTGAGTCGGTGCGTATCGAACAGGCTTGGCTGTCTGCGCAGACGCACCAGCAATACCCCGCACCTGTCACGGCTTTACTCGGCGAACTTGTCGCGGCTTCGACGCTGCTTGCAGCGAATCTAAAGTTTGATGGTTCGCTCTTGTTGCAGTTGCAAGGCGACGGCGCGATTGCTTTGATGGTGGTTGAGTGTCGGGCCGATTTGAGTATTCGTGCCACCGTTAAAATGCGCGATCGCCCCTTGCCCGAGGCAAGCGATTTGCAATCGTTGCTCAACCCAGGGGGTACGGCAAAATTTATTGTGGTGCTTGACCCGCCCAAGCACACGCCAGGGCGCCAGGCATATCAAGGTATTGTGCCGCTTGAAGGCTCTAGTGTTGCACAGGCGCTCGAGCAATACATGCTGCGTTCTGAGCAATTGCACACACGTATCTGGTTAGCCGCCGACTCTTTGCATTGCAGCGGACTGTTAATTCAGCGCCTACCCCTGCAAGGCGGCGCGCAACAAACTGAACTCGAAACGGCCGACGAATCGTGGGCGCGCGCGCAGCATTTGGCGCAAACACTCACGCCCGCCGAAATGCTCTCGACAGATCAAGAGACCTTGCTACACCGACTATTTTGGCAAGAAACTTTGCTTGTCTTTGAGTCGAGGCCCATCACCTGGAAATGTTCTTGCACCCAAGAGCGCGTCGCAGACATGCTACGCATGCTGGGCAAAGCTGAGGTCGATGATATTTTGCAAGAGCAAGGCAAAGTTGAGGTGGCCTGCGAATTTTGCGGGTTGCCCTATGTATTCGACGCCTTAGATACCGAGGCGCTGTTTCAAGCGTCGACCGTGTTAGGTAGCAAGTCGGTGCATTGAAGCTGAAGCGCCCTGATGACCTCAGGGCGGCAGCGCATCTAACCGAAGCGCCTTAGGTTTTAGCCAGGTACTCAACGGCGCTGCGCACACCCATTGAGCCAACATTGACGCCCAGACTTTGCATAGCGGCCTCAACACCAGCCAAACAGCCCAAGATCATTGCTGGATTTAAATCCCCTAGGTGACCGATTCTAAATACTCGGCCTGCAAAAGGACCTAGGCCCCCAGCAATCAGCACTTGAAATTTTTCGCGCGCGGTGCTGCGGATGAGTTCGGGATCAATGCCTTTGGCGACCACCACCGCAGTCACCGAAGCAGAGCGCGCCTCGGGCACCTGACATAAAAACTGCACTTGTCCAGCTTCAGACCAAGACTGAACGGCGGCGTGCACCGCACCGGCCAGGCGCTGATGGCGCGCGTGCACTTGAGCCAAACCCTCTTGCTCGATCAAGCCAAAAGCAGCTTCAAGGCCAAACAATAAGTTTTGAGGGGCAGTACCGCAAAAACGGCTGTACGAAGGCCCTTTGCGGCGACGCATCCAATCCCAATAAAAGCGTGGTGCAGGGTTGTTGGCACAAACCTGCATTGCACGTTCATCTGCGGCACAAAAGCCAACGCCGGGTGGGCACATCAAGCCTTTCTGCGAGGCGCCAATCACAGCGTTAACACCCCATTGATCCATGTAAAAAGGAATCGCCCCCAAGGAAGCAACTACGTCGACCACAAACAACGCAGGGTGCTTGGCAGCATCGATCGCGCGACGCAGAGCAGGCATATCACTGGTCGTGCTGCTGGCGGTGTCGGTGTGCACAGCAAAGACCGCGACAATTTCATGTTTGGTATCTTCACGCAAGGCTTGTTCGACGACCGCAGGGTCAATCGGTTGCCCTTCGATATAAGGAGTGCGCATAATCACCGCACCCATTGCCTCGGCCATTAATGCCCAAGAGTCAGAAAAATGACCTGTACCCAGGATCAGTACTTTTTGACCGGGGGCCAGCAGATTCACAATCACGGCCTCCCAGACGCCGTGACCATTTGACGCGTATAAAAATATGTCTGCGCTTGCCGTATTTAGCAGGCCTTGCAAGCCGCGCTCGCAGGCGTCAACACAGGCATCAACGCGGGGATCGCCCATATCGATTGGCTGCCTGGTGAGGGCATCGAGCACAGCCTTAGGCACATTAGACGGACCAGGTGAGTGCAACAAACGGATACCAGGAAAATAAGGAAACGACGCGGCAGACGAATTCATAACAATCCTTTATGGAGACCGCAATAGTTTAACCCGCCGCAATCGCACGCGTAGTTCACCGGATCGACAGTTTTTGCGGTAGTGCTCAAACTGAGCGATATGTGGATATCGACTGAGGACTCTAAGCAACGCGGTGCCAGTGCCCTTGAGGCAAGCTTGGCCATGGTGCCGGTTTTGCTAGTGTGCTTGCTAGGCGTCGAGCTGGTGCATGCCCACCAAGTCAAGCAGCTTGCCAGCCTTGCGTTGCAAGAGGCAGGCCGCGTGGCAAGCGTCACGGGGGCCGATCACAGTCAAGTCAACCGAGCCTTTGCGCAGGCGCTCGTACCGCGCTTCGCGACTGCTGGTCGGGCGGCCAACGCCTCAGACCGACAATACACCACCCTTGCACGTTATCGGCTTACCTATGCTCTACCACTGTGGCAACTCAAGCTCACCGACGCGAAGGGCTTGAACGCGCAGCCACACGCGTTTCGAGCTGTTCAGTTAGACCTGATTTATTTACACGAACCCCTGCAACCGTGGCTGCGTCACATACTAAAACAAAGCACCCGTTGGCTGAGCGCAAGCTCCAATGGTTTAATCATTCAGGCGCAGCAACAAGGTCTAATCGCCATGCAGCTTAGCCGCAAGGCAGTGATTCACTCAAACGGTGTTCACCAGCGACCGAAGCCTTTGCCTGAGGATATCCCGCAATCTAGAGGTGAGGTCGTTCAAACCGTGACCTTGGCACCAACCAGATCCGACTCTAGGGTTAAAGATCAATTCGGCTCAGTCGCAGAAAGCGTCGGTCCGACAAAGGCATTGACCCTGGTGCCTTTAAAACCTGAGAAAGAAGATCTGTGCGGGGTCTTGCTATGCTGCGCGCCATAGTCGGGCAGCGATTCAGCGTTCAAGGCCAAGCTGGCGAGCGTTAGCGAACGTAGGTCGTAGGCTTGGCGTTTGGCGCCGGCACGGCTGGGCGATTGGGCTTGGTTGAGGGCTTAAGCTCGGGAGGCTTTACGTCAGACGGCAACACCTGCACAAAGATTTCACCTTGGCGCATCATGCCGAGCTCGGCTCGGGCGCGTTCTTCGGCAGCCTCGGTGCCGGTGCGTAAGTCATCGACTTCGGCCAACAAGGCGACGTTACGCGCACGCAAGCCGTCGTTGATACCGCGCTGGGTGGCGACATGCTCTTGCATGTCCCAGACAGACAGCCAGCCACCCCGACCCAGCCACAAGGGATATTGGATCAGACCAGCTAGCGCAACCAGCACCAACAGCAACAGACGCATACCACCTCGCGCTTGCTGAAAAGGCTAAAAATGCCCCTCAGACAAGCCATTTGCGTGAAACTTAACGCAGGTTGTAAAAAGCCTCAAGACCAGGATAGGTGGCCACTTCGGCGAGTTCTTCTTCGATTCGCAGTAGCTGATTATACTTAGCCATGCGATCTGAGCGCGACAATGAGCCCGTTTTGATCTGCATCGCATTTGTCGCCACGGCGATATCGGCAATTGTTGAATCTTCGGTTTCGCCAGAACGATGTGAAACGACCGAAGTATAACCAGCGCGCTTTGCCATTTCAATGGCGGCAAACGTTTCGGTCAGTGTGCCGATTTGGTTAATTTTGATCAGAATCGAGTTTGCAACGCCGCGCTCAATCCCTTGCTTTAAGATTTTGGTGTTGGTCACAAACAAATCATCGCCCACCAGCTGAACCTTACGTCCGAGCTGTTCGGTCAGGTGTTTCCAGCCATCCCAATCATTTTCAGCCATACCGTCTTCGATCGAGATGATGGGGTATTTATCACACCAGGTTGCAAGCAGGCTAGTCAACTCTTTTGAAGTCAGAGAAAGACCGCCCTCACCTTCAAGCGTGTATTTACCACCACGATAAAACTCAGAGGCTGCACAATCAAGGCCTAAGGCGATTTGCGTGCCCGGCTCGTAGCCGGCATTTTCAATCGCGCGCAAAATCATTTGAATCGCAGCTTCGTGATTAGGCACATTGGGGGCAAAGCCACCCTCATCACCCACTGCTGTTGACATACCTTGATCATGGATAATTTTTTTAAGCGCATGGAAAGTTTCGGCGCCCATTTGCATGGCTTGCCTAAAGCTTTTTGCGCCAACCGGCAAAATCATGAGCTCTTGCATATCGAGCGTGTTGTTGGCGTGTGCGCCACCGTTAATCACGTTCATCATCGGCACAGGCATACTCATCGGGCCACTGCCACCAAAATAGCGATATAACGACAAGCCAGATTCGTCGGCCGCAGCGCGTGCAACGGCCATACTCGCGGCCAAAATCGAATTAGCACCTAAACGCGACTTGCCTTCAGTACCATCAAGCTCGATCAGAGTGCGATCTAAAAAGGTTTGCTCTTGAGCATCTAAGCCCATCAGCGCTTCAGAGATTTCGGTATTGAGGTTTTCAACGGCGCGCAATACGCCCTTGCCCAAATAGCGCGATTTATCACCGTCACGCAACTCGATCGCCTCGCGGCTTCCGGTTGAAGCGCCCGACGGCACTGAGGCGCGACCCATTGCGCCTGACTCGAGCAACACATCGCACTCAACAGTGGGGTTGCCACGCGAGTCGAGAATTTCGCGTCCGATGATATCTACGATTGCACTCATTTGAAGGTTTCCTGAATGATTAAAATTTTGATAGTTTTAAACGAAACGTGACTCAAGAAAGCCGTGCTGCTTGACCACGCGATCAAGGTCAAGCAAGGTCGCAAGCAAGTCTTTCATGTGATCGAGTGGTACAGCGTTAGGCCCATCAGAGAGGGCCTGCGCAGGATTAGGATGGGTTTCCATAAACAGGCCCGAGACGCCCGCAGCCACAGCGGCACGCGCCAACACAGGAACAAATTCGCGTTGTCCGCCTGACGAGGTACCCTGCCCACCGGGCAACTGCACCGAGTGCGTGGCATCGAATACCACCGGGCATTGGGTTTCGCGCATGATGGCTAACGAACGCATATCTGACACTAAATTGTTATAGCCAAACGAAACGCCGCGTTCACACACCATGATGTCTTCAGGGACACCGGCTTTTTGCGCGGCCAGGCGAGCTTTTGTGACCACTTGCAACATGTCGTGGGGCGCTAAAAACTGGCCTTTTTTAATATTGACAGGCTTGCCGCTTGCGGCGCAAGCTTCGATGAAATCGGTTTGTCGGCACAAAAATGCAGGGGTTTGCAACACATCTACCACCGCGGCCACCTGGGCAACCTGATCTTTATCGTGAACATCAGTCAGCACCGGCACTTTAAAGTGCGCACGCACGTCTGACAGAATCTGCAAGCCCTCGTCCATCCCGGGGCCACGGTACGAGGCGCCTGAGCTTCGGTTGGCCTTATCAAACGAACTTTTATAGATAAAAGGGATCCCCAGCGCGGTTGTGATTTCGCACAAGCGGCCGGCGGTATCGAAAGCCATTTGACGCGACTCGATCACGCAGGGGCCAGCGATTAGAAAGAAAGGCTGGGTTAAACCAATGTCAAAGCCGCAAAGCTTCATCAAGCACCCTTGCGCTTATGTTGACTAACTAAGGCTGCTCGGATGTAGCTTGAAAACAGAGGATGCCCATCGCGCGGTGTTGAAGTGAACTCGGGATGAAACTGAACCCCGATAAACCAAGGATGGCCAGGGATTTCCATGATTTCAGGAAGATCTTCGGTAGGTGTTCGCGCACTGATCAGCATGCCGGCCTGTTCAAGCTTAGGCACATAGAGGTTATTGACTTCGTAGCGATGGCGATGACGTTCGTTGACCTCTGGACCATAAATATTGCTAGCGAGGGTGTTGGCCTTGATAGGGCAACGCTGCGCGCCTTTGCGCATGGTCCCACCCAAATCCGATTGCTCGTCGCGCACTTCGGCGCGACCTTCGCGATCAATCCACTCAGTAATCAAGGCCACCACAGGATGCTCAGTTTGAGGATCGAACTCGGTGCTATTGGCATGTGCCAAGCCTGCCTTGTGACGTGCAAATTCAATCACAGCGAGTTGCATACCCAAACAGATACCCAGATACGGGACGTTATTTTCGCGGGCATACTGAATAGCCAGAATTTTGCCCTCGGTGCCACGCTTACCAAAACCACCCGGCACCAAAATCGCGTCAAAGGGCTTCAAAACGTCGGTACCATTTTGCTCAAGCGCTTCAGAGTCGATGTAGTCAACCACTACGCGAGATTCGGTATGGATCCCTGCGTGAATCAATGCTTCGCTTAGTGACTTATACGACTCAGTCAAGTCAACATATTTACCCACCATGGCGACGCGCACTTGATGCTTGGGATGTTCGAGGCCGTACACCAACTTATCCCAGACCGACAAATCTGCCTGCGGTGGGTTAATGGCCAACACCTCGCAAATAAGATTGTCGAGCCCCTGCTTGTGCAGCATGCTTGGGATTTTATAGATTGAGTCGGAATCCCACACCGAGATCACAGCGTCAAGCGGTACATTGGAGAAGAGCGAAATTTTTGCGCGTTCTTCGTCGGGAATAGGACGGTCAGCGCGGCACAGTAAGGCGTGCGGAATAATGCCGATTTCGCGCAGCTTTTGTACCGAGTGTTGTGTTGGTTTAGTTTTAAGTTCGCCGGCTGAAGCGATAAACGGCACTAGGGTCAAATGAATAAACGCCGCGCTATTGCGCCCCATGCGTAAACTCATTTGCCGCACGGCCTCAAGAAAGGGTAGCGACTCAATATCGCCTACCGTGCCGCCGATTTCAACGATGGCGACATCCGTTTGACCGGCCCAGGATTGCTCAGCCCCTCGGGCGATGAAATCTTGGATTTCGTTGGTGATGTGCGGGATCACCTGAACGGTTTTGCCTAAATACTCACCCTTGCGCTCTTTGCGCAATACAGATTCATAAATTTGACCAGTGGTGAAATTATTGGCCTTACGCATTTTTGACGAGATAAAGCGCTCGTAGTGACCAAGATCAAGGTCGGTTTCGGCGCCATCTTCGGTAACGAAGACCTCGCCATGCTGAAACGGGCTCATCGTGCCCGGATCAACGTTGATGTAGGGGTCGAGCTTGAGCATGGTGACTTTTAGGCCGCGCGATTCAAGCAAGGCAGCCAAAGACGCGGCGGCAATGCCCTTACCCAACGAGGACACCACACCACCGGTAACAAAGACAAATTTGGTCATGTCATGAACGCCCAAACGTGCGGCGTATGCAGGAAATTTGAATTATAGCCGCAGGCGTGACCTTTGCGGGAACAACGTCTAGCCATTCTGACAAACTGCCACGAAATCAGACGACGAGCAGGCTCTTGTTGAAGCCCGTCTCTGCCACGGTCTAGCGAACGACCGATTTAACGACCGAGTGGCTGTGTGCGCTGCAACAACCAGTCCAATCCCTCACCGTCAAGGCGCGGCGCTAAGCGTGCGCGAACTTCTTGGTGGTAGGCGTTCAACCAAGCAATTTCGTCATCGCGCAGTTGGCTTACCTGGATACACGTCATGTCAATCGGGCAAAGTGTCAGGGTTTCGAACTCAAGAAACTCGCCAAATTCAGATTCTCCTGCGCTTTGATTGCAGACCAGATTTTCGATCCGTATGCCCCAACGACCCGGTCGATACAGCCCGGGCTCGTTTGAGGTAATCATGCCCGGCTGCATGGCGGTGTGCGGGGCGGGTGCCGCACGATACGAGATGACTTGTGGGCCTTCGTGCACATTCAGGTAATACCCCACCCCGTGACCAGTACCGTGGCCGTATTCGGCTAAACGATCCCACAAGGGCGCACGTGCAACGGCATCCAGCATTGGCGAAGCGACACCGCGCGGAAACTTCAGGCGTGACAGGGCAATCATCGCTTTGAGCACGGCCGTGTAATCGTCTTTTTGCGGCTCAGTAGGCTTGCCTACTGGTACAACGCGTGTGATGTCGGTGGTGCCGCCCAGATATTGCGCGCCCGAGTCGATCAAGAGCAAGCCATCGCCTTTTATTTGCGCGTGCGAGGCTTGCGTGGGGCGGTAGTGAGGCATCGCACCGTTGGCATTAAATGCTGAAATCGTGCCAAAGCTGCGAGAGACAAAGCCTGCTTGCTCAGAGCGCAGCGCCACTAGACGCTCGTCGATCATCAACTCGTTGAGCGGTGTGGCGTCGCTGCATGCGATGGCCTGCTCGAGCCATGCAAAAAACACACACAAGGCTGCGCCATCTTGTTCCATGACGCGGCGCACGTGCTTCAGTTCGAAAGCGGTTTTTTGCGATTTAAAAAAGGTGCTGGGGTTCATGGCACGCACAGTACGCGTGCGCAAACGATCAATCAACGCGCAAGTCGTACGGGCCGGATCGAACAGCAACGCATCTTTTGCTGGCAATTCAGCAAGCACCTTCGCCACGGTGTCATAGGGTCGAATCTGAATGTTATCTAGCTCGAGTTGGCTTGCCAGAGTGGCATCCACCTTGCCTGGCAAAACAAATAATTGCGCGTCATTAAGACCTAGCAAAACGTGCGACATGAATACTGGATTAAACGAGACATCACTGCCGCGCAAATTCAAAAGCCAGGCAATATCGTCAAGCGTTGACAACAAATGCCACTGGGTACCTTGTTCGAGCATGACCTGACGCACGCGCGCCAGTTTGTCTTGTCGCGAAGCCCCCGCGATCTCTAACGGCAAATCGCGCACCGCTGCCGTAGGCAACGGCGGGCGGTCAGGCCAGCACTGCCCGGGTAGGTCAAGATCTAGTTTTAGTGCGATCCCGCGAGGAGTCAGCAATTCGAGTAGTGCATCCCGCGCCGACAGACCCAACGCACGGCCATCGACGGACACCGTTGCACCTTTAACCAGGTGCGTGGCCAACCACATGGTGTGGGCAGGATCCGTAGCCACACCAATTTTCATGAGAGTGACCTCGCCGCCCGCCAGTTCAGCCTCGGCTTGCACCCAGTAACGGCTATCGACCCAGAGGCCAGCAAAATCCTGCGTGACAACCACTGTGCCAACCGAACCACTAAACCCCGTCAACCAAGGGCGTAGCTGCCAATAATCGGGCAAATACTCAGACAAGTGCGGATCGGCCGAAGGCACCAGGCAAGCCTGCACGCCGGCCGCCTGCATGGCAGCCCGTAGCGCCGTTAGAGCATCAGCGGAACTTGAAGTCGACACGGTTGTTGTCATTTGGAAGCGCTAGAGAACTTTGCTTTGAGCACAGCAATGATTCCAGGCAAAATCGACAAGAAAATAATGAACAGAATCACCAGTGTCAGGTTGTTGCGCACGAAAGGCAGGTTGCCAAACCAGTAGCCCGCAACGGTCAGCGATACCACCCACAGCACCCCGCCGGTGACGTTGTAAAACAGGAAACGCTTGGGATTAAACCGAGCAAAGCCCGCAACGAAAGGCGCCATGGTGCGCGCCAGCGGAATAAAACGCGCGATGATGATGGTTTGACCACCGTAGCGATCATAAAAGCCTTGCGTGTATGCCAAGTGCTTAGCATTGACCAAGCTGGTGCGAGCGATCAGCGCCGCACCAAACCAACGGCCAACCGAATAGTTCACCGCATCGCCCACGATCGCTGCCGTGGTCAAAATGGACATCAACAGATAAATATCCATCTTGCCCATCGCGCACACTGCACCCGCAACGAATAGAAGCGAATCACCGGGCAAAAACGGCATAAATACTAAGCCTGTTTCGGCAAAAATAATGGCCACGAGTAAGGCATAAATCCATATGCCATGCATCTCAATGAACTGCAACATTGTTTTATCAATGTGCAGTAATAAATCTAACAGCCATGTGAAGAATTCCATCCCAACATCCTTGTGATGACAAAAGTGAGCGCCGCGATCGTGTGTGTGCTTATAAAAACAGACCGCGCAAGCGCGGTCGCAAGACTTCGAGGCAGGCGTTGCGTGCCGCTGTAACTCGGGCAGCGTAAAAATGCTAGGTTTTGTTGGTCAACCTTGACAGACTTACGCCACCTAACCGACCTACGCAACCAACGAAACATCGAGTTTAGCAGCGGTATGCTCTTGAACTTCAGCTACAGTCACGCCAGGTGCCAGTTCAAGCAACTTGAGCCCGTTGGGTGTGATTTCAAACACGCCCATATCAGTGATGACCATATCGATCACGCCCACGCCCGTTAAGGGCAAGGTGCACTTGGGTAACAGTTTCATATCCACCGAGCCGTCTTTTTTACGGGCAACGTGCTCCATCAAGACAATGACACGCCCAACACCGGCGACCAGATCCATCGCACCGCCCATCCCTTTCACCATCTTGCCTGGGATCATCCAGTTTGCGAGGTCACCGGTTTCGGATACTTGCATGGCGCCCAGAATCGCCAAATTAATTTTGCCGCCGCGAATCATGGCAAACGAATCAGCCGACGAAAATATCGATGAGCCAGGAATCGGGGTGACCGTTTGCTTACCGGCATTGATCATGTCAGCGTCAACTTCGCTTTCAAGCGGAAACGGCCCAATCCCCAGCAAGCCGTTTTCTGATTGCAGCCACACTTCAATCCCCTTGGGGACATGGTTTGCCACAAGTGTGGGCAAACCAATGCCCAAATTGACATAAAAACCATCTTGTAATTCGCGCGCCGCGCGTGCGGCCATTTCGTCACGAGTCCATGCCATGTTGATTGCTCCTTAGTTTGCCGCGCGAACAGTGCGCTGTTCGATGCGTTTTTCAGGGGTCGCATTGATCACAATGCGATGCACGTAAATACCGGGTAGATGAATCTGATCGGGGTCGAGCTCGCCGAGTTCGACCACTTTTTCAACCTCTACAACGGTTAACTTGCCGGCCATGGCAACCGGCGGATTAAAATTGCGCGCAGTTTTATGAAAAATCAGATTGCCACTGCGATCAGCAATATAAGCTTTCACCAAAGAAATCTCGGGCACCAAGGCGCGCTCCATGACGTATTTTTCGCCATCAAACTCGCGGATCTCTTTACCGTCTGCCACCACGGTGCCCACGCCAGTGCGGGTAAAGAAGGCTGGGATACCGGCGCCGCCGGCGCGCAAGCGCTCGGCAAGCGTACCTTGAGGGGTGAATTCAAGTTCGAGTTCGCCGGCCAAAAATTGGCGTTCGAACTCTTTGTTTTCGCCCACGTACGAAGCAATCATTTTTTTAACCTGACGGGTTTGCAGCAACATACCCAGGCCAAAACCATCAACGCCGGCATTATTACTGATGCAGGTGAGGTTTTGCACACCCAGGTCGCGCACCGCAGCGATCAGGGCCTCGGGGATGCCGCATAGGCCGAAACCACCTACGCCGAGTGTTTGCCCGTCTCTAAGGATATCTTTCAGTGCCTCGGTGGCACTGGGATAGAGCTTATTCATTGAACCGACTCCTGAGTGTGCATGTTGCCGAAATACTCGACAACAATAAAAACTTTTGAAAAGAGCGCCGCATATACAGTTTTCTTGATTATCTACGATTTATTGGCTTTGCCAAAGCTTGCAACACCTCGGCGGGCCAAGGGTGCGATTTATTGAGTTCAAAATCCATCCAGACCATCACCGACTTGCCTTGCGCGCACAATTCAAGGCGATCGGGGTAGACCACCGAAATATCAACCGATTGCTCGAGGCTTGAGCGACCGATGCTTTCTACACGCAGACTGACGCGCACGGTGGCCGGATAGGTAATTGATTTTTTAAAGTCACATGAGCAATGCACCACCACCGGACCGTAGCGCGTAGACTCGGGCGCTTGGCCCTCGTAGAACATCTTTAAACGCCCTTCTTCCATATAGCGGAAATAATTGGCATTGTTCAGGTGGGCCAGGGCGTCCGCGTCAGACCATCGCATGGGGATGTCTAAATCGTAAATATCGCCCACCATCAAGGTTTGGGGTTCAGAACCTGCCACAGACTTCTCCATAAAATCATGCTGCGGATTGCAAAAGACGCTGTTCACGAGTTTGCAAGGCCCGTGCTACGACAGCCTGCGCCCTCGTGCAATACAATCGAACAAGCAAATAAACATCATACCTTTGAAGCAGGGAGACTCATATGTCAGCACGCGAATCGATGGAATACGACGTTGTCGTGGTAGGTGGCGGACCAGGCGGCTTAGCCACGGCGATTCGTCTGAAACAACTGGCCGCTGAACGCAGCCATGACATTTCAGTTTGCGTGCTTGAAAAAGGCAGCGAAATCGGCGCACACATTTTGTCGGGTGCTGTGATGGATCCACAAGCGCTAACCGAACTGTTGCCTGACTGGAAGAATATGGGCGCCCCGCTTGATACGCCGGTCACAGAAGACGAGTTTTTGTTTCTCAGTGAAACAGGCGCGCGCAAAACGCCTGATTGGTTACTGCCCGAGTGCTTTCAAAATCACGGTAACTATATCGTGAGCCTGGGCAAGGTTGCCCGTTGGATGGGCGAGCAAGCCGAGTCGCTGGGTGTTGAGATTTTTCCGGGGTTCGCTGCGGCCGAAGTGCTGTACAACGATCAAGGTGCAGTGCGCGGTGTGGCCACCGGCGATATGGGTGTCGGACGCGATGGCCAGCCCACAGATCAGTATCAACAAGGCATGGAGCTGTTAGCGAAATATACGATTTTTGCCGAGGGCGCACGTGGTCAGTTAGGTCGTGAACTCATTAGCAAATTCAAGCTCGACCAAGGCCGCGATCCGCAAAGCTATGGCATTGGGATTAAAGAGCTCTGGGAAGTCGCCCCCTCAAAATCACGACCCGGCGTGGTGGTGCACACCGCAGGCTGGCCGCTTGATTCAGACACTTATGGTGGCTCGTTTTTGTATCACCTGAACGACAACCTCGTTGCGGTCGGCATGGTGGTGGGCCTAGATTACGCAAATCCTTGGCTTTCACCCTTTGAAGAGTTTCAGCGTTACAAAACGCACCCAGCGATTCGCGGCACATTTGAAGGTGGCAAGCGCATTGCCTACGGCGCGCGCGCGCTGACCGCGGGCGGTTTGCTGTCATTACCCAAATTAGTGTTTCCGGGCGGTGCGTTAGTAGGCTGTGAGGCGGGCTTCTTGAACGCCTCGCGCATCAAGGGTAGCCACGCAGCAATCAAGTCGGGCATGATGGCGGCTGACGCGGCCTTTGATGCCTTGGCGGCCGAGCGCAGCGCAGATGAGTTGCCGGCTTATCCTGCAGCCTTTGAAGCGTCATGGTTACACACCGAGCTCAACAAAGCACGCAACTTCAAGCAGTGGTTCAAAAAAGGCCGCACCGTTGCCACCCTTATGACAGGTGTCGAGCAATTTGTGCTCAAGGGCAATATCCCTTGGACAATCCATCGCACCAAGCCTGATTACGCTTGCCTGCAACCGGCTGATCAGTGCCCAAAAATTGAGTATCCAAAACCTGATGGTATCTTGACGTTTGATCGCTTGAGTTCGGTCTTCATTTCAAATACCAATCACGAAGAAAATCAACCGATTCATTTGACTTTAAAAGACGCCTCAGTGCCTGTCAGTATTAATCTGGCTAAGTACGCTGGCCCTGAATCACGTTACTGCCCGGCCGGCGTCTATGAATATGTCAAAGACGACAACGGTAGCGACCGCCTGCAGATCAACGCCCAAAACTGCGTACATTGCAAAACCTGCGACATCAAAGACCCCACACAAAATATCGTTTGGGTCACACCACAAGGTGGTGAAGGGCCGGTTTACAACGCGATGTAAGAAGCCGCGTGAAACCCGAAAACAAAGGCATGTTGCTGGGGCTCATCGGCGTCACCTTATTTGGGCTGACGCTGCCAGCAACGCGCATGGCGCTCGAGTCTTTTCATCCTATTTTTATTGCAACTGGTCGCGCACTGCTGGCGACCGTGTTGGCGGTGATTTATTTAGTCGCTGGTAAACATCGCCGCCCCACCCTGCACGAAGTCAAATATCTGTTGCTAGTCGTCATGGGCGTAGCGATTGGGTTTCCGGTGTTTACCGCTTTAGCCATGCAACAGGTTGACGCCTCGCATGGCGGCGTCATGCTTGGCATCATGCCCTTAACCGTTGCGGCATGCGCCGCATGGCTCTTCAAAGAACGCCCCTCACTCGGGTTTTGGCTGATGGCCGCTCTGGGCAGTGCGCTCGTCGTTGT